>JAIQFV010000015.1 GCA_020073085.1 Terriglobia bacterium
CCTCCTGCCCGGCAATGTACTTCAACAGGGCCGGCACGCATGACTCACTGACACTGAAAGCTGCGTACCCCTCCTGCCAAGCGAACTGCCGCCGTTCTGGCCATTCTTCGTGAACCCACCCGGTCGAGTTGGACTTCAGTTTTTCGACTACTTTCGCAATGGAATGCACGGCGCGGAGCTTGACCAAACCGTGCACGTGATCCGCGGGACCATTGAGGGCCAGCGGGGCTGCGCCTAGGTGATTGAGAATGCCCCCTAAATAAGGATAGAGTCGTGAACGTAGGTCGGCATCGAGCAGGGGAAGGCGGTCTTTGGTGCTGAAGATCATGTGAACGAGAAGGTTCGTGAAGGTGTGGCCCATGAGGTAATCTCCATCCCCGCAGATCGGGACCGGGGGAAGGTAAGGGGGGTATGAAGAGGATACACCGGGGAGATGAAATTAGCAGGAAATTATTTAGCGTCTGTTGGAGGATTCTTTCGCCGGGGCTCTTACTATTTATCTCATGGCTACCCCACCCTCGCTCCCCCCCGCGAAGAGCGCGGGACCGAGCTCGGGTGGGGCACTCTGGATGCCCTCCGGGCATAAAAGGTATTCATGAACCCTCCCGCATTCACTCCGGAATTCAGTTTCCATTCCCCCCACTGAATCACATCCAACTCAAATTTCGCATTCCTTCGCTTACAGGATCTCTTCGACTTGGTTTTGTTTCTAAAATCCCTCTCTGTAAAAATTTGTCTCTATGAAATTCAAGAATTCGGCAGGAGTCGTCTATTAAAAATGGAATGAAAGGGTTCAAAATTAATGTAACGTCCTCTCCTCGTGAACTCCGCGAAAACACCTCCGCGATAAAAATCAATGTCCTATGCGATGACAACTTTTTGCAGGCCGTTTTCGAAAACTGGAATTCGACTTGCGAATTAGACCCCCGTATCCCTTAAAGCAGAATTCCACTTCCGCAAAGTGGATTTTGTGATTTTGACACTTGCCCCTGATCAGCGGAGTCGAGATCGGAGGCAAACACTTGTACCTGGGGACTGGAACGGCTGACACTTTTCCAGTCTCAATAAAATAAGGAGAAAAAGATGAACCTTGAATTGAATTGCAAGAGAGGGATGGTATTTCTTGCCGCGATCCTCTTGTTGGTCAGCACGCTGACGTGGGCTCAGACCAGCAAGGGCACTATCGCCGGTACCATCACCGACGCCACAGGGGCCTCTGTCCCCGGAGCCACCGTGACGATTGCCGCGACCACGGGTGGAGAGACGCGCACGACCACCACCGATGCTTCGGGCGGATATCGGTTCGACGCGCTCAATCCCGGCGTATTTTCCATAGCGGTCACCGCGAATGGATTTGCACCCCTGAAGATCGAGAATCTCGAGGTGCGCGCTTCACTCATCACCACGGCCAATGGGAAACTCGACGTCAGTGGGGTGACTTCTTCCGTGAACGTGGAGGCCTCCACGGGCACCGAGCTCCAGACCGTCACGGGCGATCTCAGTCACAGTATCGGGTCTGTCGAGATCACTTCGCTTCCCATTCTCAGCCTGAATCCGATCAGCCTGGTCCTGACCGAGCCGGGGGTCCTGGCTCCCTCCAGCCGCGAAGATTTCACCAACGGTGTGGGGTTTTCCGTCAACGGCACGCGCCCGCGCTCCAACAACTTTCTGATTGATGGCCAGGAAAACAATGACCAGTCCATCCAGGGGCAGGCCCTCCAGCCCACCAATCTCGAAGCCGTGGGCGAGGTCGCCATTCTCACCAACGCTTACGGTCCGGAATTTGGACGCGGCGGTGGATCGGTCACCAACGTGATTTACAAGGGCGGGACGAACCAGTATCACGGCTCGGCCTGGGACCTGATTCAAAGTTCAGCCCTGCAGGCAATCCCCGCCGATCAGAAACTCGTGGGAGTGACCCGCAACCCGGTGAGCATCGAGAACACCTTTGGATTCTCTATGGGAGGTCCCATCATTAAGGACAAGCTGTTCGTCTTCGGGAGCTCACAATGGGATCGCTTCCGCAGTACGGCCAACGATATTACGCTTCGGGTGCCCACCGCGGTCGGCATTGCAACCCTGCAATCCCTTGGCCCCAATCCCAATGTCGATTTTCTCATCAACTCCCTCGGGGGACTGCGGGGCACAGGCAATAGTCTCTCGAACATCGCGCTGGGAAATGGCCGTCCGAGTGTCGAAACCGGGCTGGTACAACGTTCGGGCCTCGCGCAGTTCGACAATAGTACACAATGGGATGTGCGACTCGACTACCTGCCACGGCAAGTCGATACCTTCACATTTCGATACGTTTACTCCGCCAATGTATTCGCGCCGGATACTTTTGCAAACCCCGGCACCCTCTCGCCGTTCGACACGCAACAGGGAGGGATCTCTCAAAACATGGGGATCACCTGGACCCATACGCTGTCCGGGCGGGCACTCAACGAGTTTCGCTTCTCTTATGGGCGAATCAGCGCAGCCTTTGATCCAACGGCGGCGACTCTTAACAATCCCCTGTCGCAGCTTCCTGGGGTCACGATTTCAGGACTCCTGGTGAGTGGCGACCAGTTCGGACTCACCACCGGCTTTCCGCAGGCGCGATTCAAGAATTCCTGGCAGTACCAGGATGCCTACACCTATACCCGCGGCAATCACACCCTTAAAGCCGGGTTTGACATCGACCGCTTCCTCCAAAGGCAGGATGTTCCGTTCAACTCCCGGGGAACCCTGGACTTTACCGCCGGGGGAGGATTCACGGCCCTGGGTAATTTCATCGACAACTTTACCGGCCAATCCGGCGCCGCCTCGATTAACTTCGGGAGTCCAACCGTTTACCCCAACCAGACGTTACAAGCCTACTACGTTCAGGACTCGTGGCGCATCAAACCGAATTTCACCTTCAATTACGGCGTGCGTTACGAGTACTGGGGAACCCCGCTGAATGTTCTTCCCTTCCCGACGGTCGATGGGACCTTCGGACAGGTCGGCACCTTCCCGGTTGCAGTCAGGCAACAGAAAGACACCAACAACTGGGGACCTCGCATCAGCCTTGCCTACACGCCTCATGTTTGGAAGGGACTGTTCGGGGAAGACAAGACCGTCATCCGGGCAGGCTACGGTATGTTTTACGACGGCCTGTTCGGCAACATCCTGGTCAATGCAGGAGCCTCGGTCCCCAATGTCCTGGGCGGAACCTTGACCGGGCAGGATGGAAGAGGCCTGGCGAATGCTTTCAGCCTGATCCCTGCCGTGACGCCGAGCCTGGATCCATTCTCCACGCAAAGTGCGGTGATCTCGAACCTCGTGAACCCGGTCACCCACCAGTGGAATTTCGATATTCAACGGGAGCTGCCCGGCAACTTCATCGTGACGGCAGCCTACGTCGGGACGCGGGGAGAACGGCTTTTCGTCAACGACCAGCTCAACCCGGGAATCGATTTCAACCGCATCAATCCCGACCGCGGCTCCATCCAGGTGCGCACCAATGCGGGCGACTCGATTTACCATGGCTTCAACCTCAAGGTGGATCGTCGCTTCAGCAAGGGCCTTTTGCTGCGAGGCGCCTACACCTGGTCGCGGCTCATTGACGACGGCTCCGAAGTATTTGCGACCACGGGCCTGAGTTCATTTCCACAAGACTCGTTTAACCGCAGTGCTGACCGCGGGCTCTCCGCCTTTGACCGCCGACAACGGCTGGTGCTGTCTTATGTGTACGATCTACCGAGCCTGAAGCGGAATGGTAATTTTGCAGCCTCGGCCGCCAGCTTCGCTTTCCGCGATTGGCAGATTTCGGGAACCACCACCTTCCAGGCAGGCGCCCCGAACACCGTTACCCCGGGGTTCGATATCAATGGCGATTTGAACGGAGGCAGTGATCGCCCCGTGCAGGGCAATGTCAGCGCCCCGCTCACTTCATTCGCCTATGACGGAGTGCAGATCGGCGGAATCCCGGGCGTTTTCTATGATGGCCCCACGTTCAATTCCACAGGCAATCTCGTCCAGGTCGATCCAAACTCTGTGCGTTGGCTTATCCAGGGAGCGGGAGTGGGCAATGTGGGCCGGAATACGATCATCTCACCCGGGCGCCAGGATTGGAACTTTTCGATCGCGCGCCAGTTCAAGATGCCGTCGAAGCATATGGAGGGACAGCACATTGAATTCCGAACCGAGCTCTTCAATGTGTTCAATCACCCCAACCAAGGCAATCTGTCACTCAACCTGCAGGATCCGAGTTTTGGAAATGCAGATGTCACCCGCTTCGGCGGCCGACAGATTCGCTTCTGGCTGAAGTACGCGTTCTAGGCAAAGTTTACCTGCTCCACTTTCGGGGAATCCACCTTGGTGGATTCCCCTTTTTTGTTATTGACCCGGTCGACCAGGAATCGGACAAAGGGTATCCAAATAAGTACTGCCAGATTGACCCGCGGCCTTGATCGCCTGCTCGACGTTACCAGCGAGCATGGGGGACGAATTTAACAGCACCCCGATTCATCGGGGTGGACACAAACCAGGGAAAACATACCGAAACCGTTTCAACGGTTTAGCTCTGACGCTTAGCCAAAGGGAATCGACCACGGGCATCCTTGTTGCGAATGGCGCCAACGAGAGGAAACCGATGAATCGGTTAGAGAGCTGGAATGCGGGGAGAGGTATAGCTTTTTTCTCGCTTAGTGCGATGCCGGGCGCTCTTTTCAACAAGAGATAACTCGGCCAACCATGCATTGTTTCTAATAAATATGCAGAGGGGACGGAGATCCTTGGAAGTCGCATTGATATTGCCCCGGGCCATAACCCGGCACAAATTCTCCCGAACCATTCTACGCAAACCCATAACGTTCTACAGAATTATGGAGTATTCTTCCCCCAATCACCCTGACACTTTGCTTCAATTCTAATATAAGTATAATATTTACAATATTTTACATCCAATCCGAAGGCCACCCTAAGAATGGAATCAAACTTGCGAGATGGAGGCTAGATTTTAGGACCATTGTTCGTATTTACCCTCGCCCGTTTGGGACGGGCATCTTAAAAGCTTAAACACATCAACAGGCCGAATCGAAAAGTGGCAGATGAGGGTCAATTCCAAAGTGCGCGGCTGTTCTTCTCTCTACATGGACAGGACGGGCGGGAGGCTTTTCATTCGGCTCATTTCCAACTTCAACAAGAAGGAGACAACACATGAAGTTTGCATTTAAATCCATGGGACTCGTGATCCTGGTCCTGGCGACCATTGCTCTGATCGCGCTGCCCACGTCAATGAACGCTCAATTGACGCGCGGTACAATCTCGGGAACAGTCCATGACACCTCAGGGGCTGTCATTCCGGGCGCAACGGTGACCATCACCAATCTCGACACAAACTTTGTCCGTGACGCCATCACAAATGAGGTGGGGTTTTATCGCGTTACGGCCCTTGAACCCGGCAACTACTCTGTCAAGATCACCAAGGACGGGTTTGAAGGTATTGAGAACCGTTCCCTTGCGGTTCGGTCTACCCAGGAAGTCACCTATGATGTCGATTTGAAGGTGGCTGCCGCGGGTAACGTCACGGTCGATGTGACAGGCCAGGCGGAAGCGATCAGCTTGAACAAATCGAATCCGACGATCGGTCTTACATCCACGTCGCGCCAGGCTGTGGAATTGCCGCTGAGCGCGGGGCGTGACATTAATCAACTTTCATTGCTCTCTCCGAACGTTTTCACGGCGCCCGGCTCCACGGGAATCTCCGCCAACGGCCAGAGGGCTCGCAACGACAATTTCACTATCGACGGCACCGACAATAACGACATCAGTGTGACACTGGCTACGATCCCGGTCGTGGCCGAGAGCGTCTCGGAGTATCAAGTCCAGACCAATGCGTACAATGCGGAGTTTGGGCACAGCACCGGGGCACAGCTCAATGTGATCACGAAGTCAGGCAGCAACACTCTTCACGGGGAAGGCTGGGAGTACTATCGCGACAACGCCTTGAACGCGCTATCCCCGGGCGAAAAACGAAATGGATTGACCGATCCGGCGCGCTTCGACCGACATCAGGTGGGGTTCGATGTCGGAGGACCGATCAAGAAGGACAGGACTTTCTTCTTCTTCTTGATGCAATGGGATCGCCTTCGTTCCGCAGGGGCACCCGGCACTTCGGCGACCATTCCTACGCCTGCTGGATTTGCGCTGCTGAACACTGTGCCATTGCGTCCGCTGGCCGGCACTGTGCCTGCCCAAACGACCGCGAGCCGGCAGGCAGTGTTGGCTTCGATGGGATTCCTGACCAGTGTTTATGCTAAGAACCCGGTTTTTTCCGCCCTCAAGACAACTCAGATCAATGGGGTGAACATCCCGATCGGGACCATCTCCTTCCCCATCGATCAGCCCAGCAATGTAAGGAACATAACCATTCGCGTGGATCACCGCATCAGCAACAGGGACACCTTCACGGCACGTTACGTCAACAATAAGGAAGACGATACGAACGTGATCAGCAACCTTCAGTTCGGTTCTCTCTTTGGAGGAAACCAGAACATTGTGGACCAGAATGGCGCCCTGAGCGAGACTCACATCTTCAGCCCGACGGTCCTCAACGAATTCCGATTCTCGGCCATCCGGCGAAACCTTGCATTTCCTGAGAACGACCCCAATGATCCTGCGACTGGAATCACGGGATTCTTCTCTATCGGAGGGTTGAGCAATTTCCCGCAAGGGCGTGTCCAGAACAGCTTCCAGTTCCAGGATATTGTGACCTTTCAAAAGGGCCGGCATTCGATTAAGGTGGGCGCCGATATCCGTCGCGTTCGGCTGTTCAACCTGGCGGCTTTTGACTCCAAGGGAACGTTCAGCTTTAACAACCTGCAGGATTTCATGAACAACAACGCCAACTTCTTCCAACAGGCGCTGCAGACGGCAACCTTCGACGCGCGCCAAACGAATCAGGCCTACTTTGCTCAGGACGACTTCAAAGTCACTCCGAATCTGACCTTGAATTTAGGCGTCCGATACGAGTACTCCAGCGTTCCGTTTGGCTTTTTTGGCGCCACCGACCCGCAGTCGTTGGCCGCCTTGGTTCCGGGACCCACACAGCCGGATAAGAACAACTGGGCACCTCGGTTTGGTTTTGCTTATAGTCCCCATGGCGGACCCGGGTTCCTGGGCCGTCTCGTGGGAGACGGGAAGACAGTGTTCCGCGGTGGGTTCGGGATGGCGTACGACATCTTGTTTTACAACATCCTGACTGTTGACGCTTCAAACTTCCCGCGCGTTGTGGTCCCGCGCATCAACAATGCCCCTGACGTGTTCCCCAATCTGCTCCCCGTGAGCGGATCGGCAGTCTTTAATCCCCTGGCCACCTTCGTGAACACGCCGCCTGATGCCCGGACGCCTTATGCCGAGCTTTACAGCTTTGGCATTCAACGGGAGCTTGGCCGGAATTTCGTCCTGGAGGTGGGTTACACGGGCAGCCGTGCCATCAACCAGATCAACCAGGGCGAGCTCAATCCGGCGGTCCTGACTTCCACGCAGATCGCAACGGTCCAAGCATTCGTGACTGCGAACCCGGACAAGCCGGTCCCCTCCAGCCTGATTCCCAGCACGCAGAACCGTCGTCTCCTCCCGCAATTTGGTTCGCGTGTCACCATTGCAACCACGGCGATGGCCTCCTATAACGCGGGGTACTGGTCGTTAAACAAGAAGTTTTCGAATGGATTGCAGTTCGGGACTTCGTATACCTGGAGTCACAACATCAGCAACAACGATGAATCTCTCGGCGTGGCCGCGATCACCGCAGGCTCTCCTCAGGTACCCCAGGATTATTTGAACTATGGAGCGGAGAAGAGCACGTCGGTCTTCGATCGGACGCAGCGGTTCGTGGTCAATTACATCTACGAGATCCCGTGGTTAAAGACGGGCTGGGCACAAAGTTGGGTAGCCCGGCAGGCCTTCAGTGGTTGGGAACTCTCCGGCGTCGATTCGTTCCAATCGGGACAACCCTTCAGTATTCTGACGGGTGTCGACACCAACGGCAATGGCGCCGGTGGTGATCGACCGAATTTCAACCCCGGGGGATCGCTCTCGCTGGACCCGGTGACTGGCAACCTCCGCTCGTTTACCTCTTCCCGTTTGACAGGACCATTTGTAGTCCCGGTAGTATCAAGCGGACTGCCTGTGGCTAGCTCGTTGGGTAACGGCAACCTGGGAAAGAATACTCTGCGTGGCCCGGGATTTGCCAACTTCAACCTCAGTCTTGGGAAAGCCTTCAAATTCGCCGAGCGATATGAACTCAGGGTTCGTCTGGATATGCTGAACGCATTCAACAACCGCTCTTGGGGAAATCCCACCAATAGTATGGCGAGCCCCAACTTCGGCTTGAACCTGAACAACCCGACCCCGCGCACGATGACCTTGGGGGCAAAGTTCAGCTTCTAAGAGGAGACTATTAAATAGACGAACTGAAGAAGTTTTCCTGAAGTTTTTATGGCGCCCCGAGTCATGATTCAGATTCGGGGCGCCTTTTTTTGTCCGTGATCTTGCCCGCGCCATCCGATTAGGCCCGGAGGGCCGAAAGAGTGTAGCCCCACCTGATGCTCCGTTCCGCGCTCTTTGCGGGACCGAGCGAGGGTGGGGTAGTGATGAGAGAAATTGTAAGAGCCCCGCTTGCGGGGCGAAAGACTCCCCTTACGTTCAAAGGATCGCGCTGTTCCAGTCTAACGATTACGGCATCAGGAGGGTGAGACGAGTCGTGAATCAGACCGGAACTGAGGCAATGTCTCAACTCATCCGGATTTATTCAGCACGGAAAAATGGAGGGACGCTGATCTATGTTTCTGTCGGCCCTACGGGCCTCCTGGATTATTATTGATAGGCCTGTACACCCCGCCCTCGCCCCGCAAAAAGAAAAGGCGCGGGGCTCAGACGGGGCTACATTCTGACGGCCCTCCGGGCCTAAACCAGACGGGGCTACATTCTGACGCCCCTCCGGGCCTAAACCAGACGGGGCTACATTCTGACGGCCCTCCGGGCCTAAGCGGTGGTCCCGCCGTGGCGGATCTTCGACAGGTGGGGCAATGCACCGCAGCGCGGAAGCCCTTCGGGCCCAATCGAAAGCGACTTCTCTCTTTCGACCCTGATTTCTGTCCATAACGGGATTCTAATCTTCCCCCGGCTTCCTTCACGGCCATTAACTTCGGGATCCGGGTTGAACACCCCCTCACCCTTTTGCCGTCCAGGGGGACGATCCTCCTGTAACCGCCACCCCTGAATCAGCGTCCGTTGGGATTGAGAGACGTTCTTTGACACGAAGGGCTTCTTTTTCATTTTGAAACTTGATACTGTAGCGGCGGCATGGAACCGGAAGAACGCGACCTTATCAAGCGTTGCCAGCAGGGCCACGAACTCGCCTTCAATGAATTGTTCCGGCGATACCAGTCGAAGATCTTTTCGATCGTGTATCATTTGATCTGGAACCGCGATGACGTGGAAGACGTTGCCCAAAATGTTTTTTCGAAGCTATACTTTTCGATCCGCTCTTATCATTTTCAGGGGGCATTTTCCGTCTGGGTCGAACGCGTCGCGGTCAATCAATGTTTCGATTACCTGCGGCAGAAAAAGCGCCACAAAGGAGCCATCGAACTGGATGCGATGAGCGCTGAAGAAGCCAATGTCACGCTCCAGCCCGCGCGGCCCGGCCATACCCCGGACGCGGAGAAAGGCGTCATCTCACGGCAGGCGGCCACGCGTCTGCTCAAGGAATTGAACGAAAATGACCGTGCCCTGCTGATTCTGAAAGAAGTGGATGGGGCGTCGGTCCAGGAATTGAGCCGGGTGTTCAAGATCTCGGAAAGCAATGTGAAGATCCGGTTGATGCGGGCGCGGCACAAACTGCGCGCCATTTATCAGAAGTCGCAGGAGAGAGCGGCCCCGTTGAAGAGAACAGCGTCAGGGGAAGGTCGATCATGAATTGCCAAATTTGCAGAGTGAACCTGGAAGATTTTATCGAAGAGCGGCTGGAGGGAGCGCTGCTCGAAGAGTTCCAATCCCATTGTAAGGGGTGCGCGGATTGCCGCGCCCTGGTGGAAGACGCCTCCTTTGGGCGGACCGTGGCTCATGCTGCATTTCCCGCAGAAGACTGGAGCGCTTCACCACAGTTCTTCTCCACGCTCTGGCAGTCGATCGAAGCCGAGCGCTCCCGGCCGTTTTCATGGGTGGTGGTTCGAGGTCTGGCGTTGCGCTTTGTCGCCGGGGTGGCATTGATCATCGCCCTGCTGGTCGGGGTCGACGCCCTCAGCGGATCCAGGCCGAGCGAGAGCCAGATGGCCATTGAGAATTACCTGGAAGCGCCCGGCGCCCCTGACGCCTTCCGCGACGTGCTCATTGGAGATGTCAGCACGAATCGGGATCAATTGCTCGATAACCTGATGGTGCGTGACCGGCAGCAGAACTCGATGCCGGCTCCTCATGCACCTGAAAAACAGACACCCAACCCATAACCTCCCGAGGTCATTCTCATGGCTGAACCCCGAGTGAAAATTGTCGGATTGCTGGTCTTGATCTTCCTGCTGGGAGCCATCACGGGCAGCTTGGGATATCGCCTGCTCGAAGAAAAGGGTGCTTTGGCCTCGTCCACCCGGACCGCCCCCGGCGCCAGCCACCGCGGCGAGGTTGTCGACAAGTTTACTCGTGAACTGAACCTGACCCCCGAACAAACCCAGCGCCTCAATGCGATTTTTGCGGAAAACGAACAGAAATTCAGCGAACTCCACAAGAGTTTCAAGCCCCAGGCCGACGCCATCCGCCAGGAAGGGCGCAACAGGATCCGCGCCATGCTCACCGACGAACAGAAGCTCAAGTTTGAGGATATGTTGAGAAAGATGGACGAAGAGCGGCGCCAGCGCGGAGAAGCGCGAAGGAGATAGTCCTTCGAAGTGCGGGCGTCCTCGCCCGCTCTGTGTAATCCGATATTAATAAGAGTTCCGTCCCCCCATTCTGTTTGCCCCCGAAAGTACTTCTTCCTGTCGTTAGTTCATTGCCTCATCTTCCTCCCATCGGTGCGGTCGACTCTAATCTTCTTTTCGGGATGTAAGCCCTACTGGTTGTATCCCGAATTCCGAAGATGAAGGCCATGACTCATGTCGGAGGAAGATTCGATTCCCATCAGGAGATGCTCTTCGAACGAGGCTGCTGTCGGTCTAGGCCCGGAGGGCTGTTGCGCCGCGGCGCATAGCCCCTCCAGTCGAAGACCCTCTGGGGTGGAAAGCTTTGTCCCGTGCATTTTGCTCGAGAACGAGAGTGGACTCAGGGAGTGAAATAAAGTCTGAATAGGCCCGGAGGGACGCCAGATTGTAGCCCCACCAGAAGCTCCGTCCCGCGTTCTTTGCGGGGCGGAGCGAGGGTGGGGTACCGGTCTCTCCGAAGACATCCAAGCCCCGCTTGCGGGGCGAAAGAACCTGTCGAATGGGGCTTAGGTCAAACAAATCCTCTCCGAGTGCAAGGCATCGAATAGGACATTCGGCATACTTGGCTCTTACGACATTATTTCGCCCCGCAAGCGGGGCTCTCACATTTTCTCTCATGGGTACCCCGCCCTCGCCCTCCGCCTACGGCGGACGGGGCTCCCGCCTCGGCGGATCTTCGACAGACGGGGCTACAATCTGAGAGCCCTCTGTGCCTAGACCGACAACAGCCTCGTTCGAAAAGCATGGACGGACAGAACCTAGTCAGACATCTCTCCCTTTTTCTCCCGTCCCTTCAAGATGGGAACGATTCCATTCTTCCCTCATCCCATCCCAATCGATTTGAATCGAAGAGCTTAACACTTGGTTGACACCCTCAACCTCGGAATTCAGTTTATTAGGCAACACCTCTCTTCACCCTCCCCCCCTCATAACTCTCCGCGCCCGCGTGTAACCCATACCGGGACGCCAACGTCCATAGCACTATCAATGCTATTAACTTTTTCCCAGGAGGGAAACTTCATGAAAACAACGTGGTTCAAAGTACTCATGGTTTGCGCTCTGGCGCTGATGCTGTGTTCCGTTTTTGCCTATGCCCAACAGGGGCGTGGGCCCGGCATGCAGTTTGATCCCAACAAGATGACGGGTGGTGAAATCAAGAACATTGATGCCAAGGCCATGACCTTTGAGGTGGAGCGGGTCAATCGGCAGTCCGGCGAGACCACCAAGGACACCATCTATTGCACCGACAAAACCGCATTCAAGAAGGACGGAAATGATGCCAAGTTTTCGGACTTCAAGGTAGGCGACCGCATTCGCGCCACCGGCGAGCGGAAGGATGGAAAGTTCATGGCGGAGCAGGTGATGACCGGGGGCAGACAGCGACCCTCTGGGGAATAGACCTCTCCTTTCTGAAGGGTCAAAACTCTCGTAACCCGGCGCGTTCAGAGTACGTCTTGACGTGCGGGATCTGAAACCGAATCGAGCTGGGCAGGAGCTCGAGGAAAGCACGATTTCTTCGATTCACTCTTCCCGCTCGATTTTTTTTTGAAGCAGTTGTCAAAGGCAGTTGCCAGTTCTCAGTTGTCAGTGAGAGCTGTCAGACATCAGCTTTCAGCTGTCGGCAAGAACGAAGAATTAGGCCATGGATTGCATTTCATAAAGTTCGTCGAAGACATATCTATTTTCGGTCTGCATAACAAACATGAGACATGCATCCATGTTGATCGGGGAAAACTGAGAACTGACAACTGCTTCTGGCAACTGACAACTACTCCTGGAACGGTGAGCATGAAGACATTCATCAATCGGTCGACTGCACTCTTGGCCACACTGATCTTCTGCGCGATGTCAACTCTTTTTGCCCAAAGCCCTCCTGGCAAGCTTTCCGGAACGGTGAAAGACGCCAAAGGGACGCTGGTCCCCGGTGTCACGGTGACCGCCACGCAGATCGAAACCGGGAAGAAGTATGAAACCTATTCCAACGACGACGGTCAGTTCGTGTTTGCAGGCCTGCCCGGCGGAACTTACCGGGTCGACGCTGAAATCATTTCTCTCCCCAAGGCAGCCCAGGATGGAATCAATGTCGTGAGTCTTCAAGAGGCCCATGTTGACCTCGTGCTGGGTCGTGTTCAGTTGAAGCCGAAAGTTGAGGGCGTACCGGGCGCGGAGAAGTCCGAACCAGGCAAGAACCCCAACACGCAGCGCCCCGGACCTCCACCGTCGCGGCCCGGACAAGCGGCGGGCTCAACGCCTGGCAATCGACGGCAGCTTCCTCCTAACTTCCAGAATCTGACCCTCCTTACCAACCCCGATGTGGCCGATGTGACCCAGTCTGCGCCGGCAGCCGCGGGAGGTGAAAACGGAGGAATGGGCTTGGGTCCGGACTCCGGGGGACAGAATGTTGCGGAAAACTTTCTAATCAATGGTTCGGTGAATACAGGGGCCTTCCAACTCACTCAAAACGGACCGGGAGACATGGGGGATGCCGACCGCATGGAGCGGGTGCGCGAATTCATGCGCAATGCGGACCCGGCGTTACTGGATCGCATTCAACAGATGGCCGGCGCCGGCGGCTTTGGCGGGTTCGGCGGCGGTCCCGGATTTGGCGGAGGAGGGCGGATGGGCGGCCCGGGCGGACCCGGGGGAGGCGGTCGCGGCGGGTTTGGCGGGTTCGGTGGACGCAACGCCCGCGTCAACAAGATCCAGGGAAATTTCTTCATGAATTACCGCAACTCCGTCTTTGACGCCAAGCCGTATTCCTTTCAGGGAGTCGATCAATCCCGCCCGTCCTATATCCGGAACAATTTTGGCGGCTCCGTCGGCGGCCCGTTGAATATCCCGCACGTCTACAAATCGCGGGACCGCACTTCTTTCTTTTTCAATTGGCAGTCACAGCGGAGCAAGGATCCGTTCGCAACCACGACGACGGTGCCGACACTGGCGGAACGCAACGGCGATTTCTCGCAGACGGTGTTTGCGACGGGCCCCAACGCGGGGCAGATCATTCCCATTTTCGATCCCCAAAGCCCGGTACAAAGCCGTCAACAGTTCCCCAACAACCAAATCCCTCTGAATCGTATTGATCCGGCAGCCCAGGGCCTGCTGAAGTTCATCCCGTTGCCCAACCTCCCCGGGCAGTCCTTGAACTTCCATTTTGAGCAAAGCCTCTCCGACATCACCGACAATTTCAGCGGCCGGATTGACCACAAGCTCACTAACAAAGACAATCTTTCGTTCAGCTACAATTTTCGCCGCAGCGATTCATTGTCCTCACAAGGTTATCCCGATTTATCCTCCACCACCTCCTCCCGGGGACAGAACTTCTCGGCCTCCTATACCCATACCTTTAATGACCGGCTGCTCAACGAGGTCCGCTACCAGTTCAACCGGCTGCGTTTTTCGGTGCTGAACAACTTCGCCTTTGTCAATGATGTCGCCGGCCAGCTGGGGATCACCGGCGCTTCGAGCAGCCCAATCGACTTCGGCCCGCCGACCGTGAGCTTCACCAACTTCGGTCCGCTCTCGCTCAACAGCCCCGTGCTCCGCCGGAACCAGACGTCCCATATTTCCGACAATCTCACCGTCATTCGCGGAAAGCACAGTCTACGATTTGGGTTTGAGTTTCGCCGCATCGAGCTCAACACCACGGGTGGCGTCAATGGCCGGGGAAACTTCGTGTTCAGCGGATTTTCGACGGCCGCCTTTGACCCCCAAGGCCAGGCCCTCGCCAACACCGGATTTGATCTCGCGGATTTTCTCCTGGGACTGCCCCAATCGACGAGTCTCCGGTTTGGGGGCGACAATGTATATTTTCGGTCAAACGTCTACGCCGGGTATATTCAAGACAACTGGCGTGTGAAACCCCGATTGACCCTCAGCCTGGGACTGCGCTACGAGATTTTCACACCTCTGACGGAGAAATTTGACCGCATCGCGAATCTGGATATCGCTCCCAACTTCACCGACGCCTCGGCCGTCCTGCCCGGCCAGACCGGCCCTTTTTTCGGGGTGTTCCCGCAATCATTGATCAACGGCGATTATAACAATCTGTCTCCGCGCTTCGGCTTTGCCTGGCGCCCGTTTGCCAAGAAGAGGACCGTGGTGCGCGGCAGTTACGGCATCTTTTTTATCCCTTCGATTTACAACCAGCTCTATCCGCAGCTGGCCAGTCAGCCCCCTTTTGCGGTAACGTCTCAACTGCTGACTTCACCGCAAAGCGTGCTGACCCTTGAGAACGGATTCCCTCTGAATCCCAATCCGGGCGTGACCATACGAAACTCGTTTGCGGTGGATCCCAATTACCAGGTGGGGTACGTGCAGCAGTGGAACCTCCTCATCCAGCATGAGCTGACCCGCAGTTTTGTCGTCTCGGTGGGATACCTGGGAACCAAGGGGACCAAGCTCGATCTGTTGCGGGCGCCCAACCGGGCCGCCCCAGGGTCTTCGCTGACGACCCAGGAGCGTCTCCAGATCGGCAACGCCGAAGGGTTTCTGTATGACACCTCCGGAGCCTCCTCGATTTTCCATGCCCTTCAAGTCCGCGTCCAGCGTCGCATGACGAAGGGATTTGCCGTGCAGGGAATGTACATTTTCGGGAAATCGATCGATGACGCCTCTTCCATCGGTGGCGCGGGCGGAGGCACGGTGGTTCAGGATGAAAACAACCTTCGCGCCGATCGCGGTCTCTCCAGCTTTGACGTCCGGCACCGGGTGATCCTCAACGGCACCTATGAATTTCCTTTCGGGGACCGCAAGCGCTGGCTGAGCAAACGAAGCTTCCTCGCCGACATCCTGGGGGACTGGCAAGCGAGTGCCAATGCCATCGTTCAGTCAGGAAATTATTACACACCGCGTGTCCTGGGCAGCGCGATCAACAACAGCGGCACCGGGGCCAACCAATCAGAGCGGTCCGATTACAACGGGCTCCCGATTTCACTCCCGCCCGACCAGCAAACGATCGATCATTTTTTTAACACGGTGGCTTTCCTGGATCCCCCTCCCGGGAGTTTTGGGGACGCGGGGCGCAATATCATTCCGGGTCCCGGGCTGGTGAATCTGAACATGGCACTGAACAAGATTATTCGCACCCGGTGGGAGGGAAAGCGGATCGAATTTCGCACTCAAATTCAGAATGTGTTCAATCATCCCAACTTTACCGGGCTGAACACAGTTGTGGACTCGACCAACTTTGGACGCCTGACCTCGACGCGCGGAATGCGAACCGTGGAGTTCAATTTGAGATTCAGATTTTGAAAGTTCTACCATGCGCAAGCTCATCACACCGATCCTCCTTTTCGCCCTGGTACTGAATCCGGCTTCGACCTTGTTGCCCCAGGTGCAGTCGGGTGCGAAGTTCAAGGTATACAGCGACCTGGTGCTCGTGGATGTGGCAGTCACCGACAAAAAGGGAAATCCCATCCGGAATCTGGGCAAAAAGGATTTTCACGTCTTTGAAGATGGCGTTGAACAGTCGATTGAGGTCTTTCGATTCGAGGATATTTCCCAGTTCCAAGCCGACCGGGATAAGGAACCTGCCCCCGCGCCTCCTGTCCCTGCCGCTGCCCCGCCGCCCGTTCAGAAAACCCTGGCATCCCAGAAGACGGACGCGGCCCGGTTTTCCAACCGCCGGCTGATCGTGATGATGTTCGACCTGTCTTCTCTCGACGTCCCCGATGCCATCTTTGCGCGCAAATCCGCGGAAGAATTCATCCACACGAAAATCTCACCGGCTGATCTGGTCGCGGTGGTCGTCATGGCGGCCACCCTGCGCGTAGCGCAGGACTTTACCAGCGACCAGAATCTCCTGATCGCCGCTCTGAACAAGCTGAAACTCGGCCAGAGCTCCGAGCTTGTCGCCCAGGGCGCCACCGATACCACGTCGGGCGACATTACCGGGACCGCCGAAAACACGAATGAAGACACCTCCGACGCCTACGCCCTCGACGAGACCCAGTTCAATATTTTCAATACGGATCGAAAGCTCATGGCGATTGAGTCCGTGGCCAACATGCTCAAAGATCTCCCGGAGAAGAAATCGCTGATCCATTTTTCGAGCGGCCTGCAAACCACAGGCATTGAGAATCAGTCCCAGCTGGTGGCGACGGTGAATGCGGCCAATCGCTCCAACATGTCGATCTATGCAGTGGATGCGCGAGGACTCATCGCCACACCGGCGGGCGGGGACGCCAGTCATGGGGGCACGGGGGGCACGGCCATGTTCAGCGGCGCCTCACAGCGCTCCGGTCTCAGCAATATCGACGCAGCCCAGGAGACGTTGACCACGCTCTCCGAAGACACGGGAGGACGGGCGTTTCTCGATACCAACGACCTGGGGCAGGTGTTCGACCAGGTTCAAAACGACACCAACACGTATTACCTGCTCGGCTATTATTCCAACAACACCAAGCACGACGGGCGCTTTCGCAAGATCAAGGTCACCGTGGATGAAGCGGACACCAAGATCCGGTTCCGCCCCGGTTATTTTGCCCCCAAGGAATTCGGCCAATTCACCAAGTCGGAACGTGAACATCAGCTGGATGAGGCCATCAATACCGACAGCCCGTTCACCGATCTTCCCTTCATCCTGGGCGCTTATTCCTTCAAGGCGGAAGATCCCCAGAACCCGAAGAACAACCAGATGTTTGTTCCTGTCTCCTTGCGGCTCCCGTCAAGCGATGTCCCTTTTGCGGCGAAGAAAGACCGCAAGGAGGCCGATTTTGATTTTGTGGGACAGGTGCGGGACCCGGCGCGCGGAGACGCCATGGTAAGTTACGTCCGGGATGTCATTCATCTGAAGCTGGATGACGCCACGTATTCCCGCATTGCGGCGGGGGGATCCATCCAGTACGACACCGGATTTTATCTGCGGCCCGGGAATTACAAGATGAAGTTCCTGATCCGGGAGGACCAGACTGGGAAGATGGGTTCGTTTGAACAGAGCCTGGCGGTTCCGGACCTCAGCAAACAGACCCTGAAGATGAGCTCCGTCATCCTGAGCAGCCAGTTACAGCCTGTCGACCAGCAGGCCTCGATGGTCCGCAAAAACGCAAGAGACTCCCTGCTCCAGGAGCAGGATAAGATTGCGAATCCGCTCATCCAGGACCAGAAGAAAATTGTTCCAAACGTCGGTCACGTGTTCTCGCCCAAACAGACCCTCTACGTTTTCTTCCAGGTGTACCAGCCCGGTGTCGACCCCGAGAAGAAGAGGCCCCACGTGGACCTGGCATTGCTTTTTTTCAAAAACGGAAAGAAGTTTTATGAAACGCCGGAATACGAGGTCGCCCAATTCAAGGGCACTTCATCGGACGTGGTGGACTGCAACTTCTCAGTCCCGCTGTCGCAGTTGACCCGGGGACGATATACGCTGCAGCTGGTCGTGACCGACCGCATTGCAGACACTCACATTTACCAGCGGCTGCCGTTCGTAGTTAGGTGATAGGGGATAGGTGATAGGTAATAGGTAATAGGTGATAGGGATAGGTCATAGGTAATAAAAGCCAGAAGCGGGAGGGCAGGTACCTAAGTCGGAAGGCTAGTTTTCGAAAATCGACAAGAATTCCGGGACATGGGAACGTACTCCTGAAACCCAACACATAATCTCTATTGCCTCACACCTATCCCCTATCACCTACTACCTATCACCTATTACCTATTACCTATCCCCTTCACCCCAACGCCTGCTCAATATCCTCAATCAAATCCTTCGCGTCTTCGAGACCAATTGACAGCCGGACGGTCCCTTCCGTGATGCCGACAGAGCGAAGTTGTTCGGCCGAGAAGCCCCAGTGAGAAGTCAACACGGGGAGTGAAATCAGCGATTCCACGCCTCCCAGGCTCGCGGCGTTTTGGATGATCCTCAAACGGTCCGCAAATCGCATGGCCGCGGGACGGCCGCCCCGCAGGTCGGCGGCGATCATTCCCCCGAACAGGCCGTGCATCTGCTTCCTCGCCAGTGCATGATAGGGACTGGACTTCAATCCCGGATAGTGGACTTTCGAGAAGCGCGGATGTTTTTCCATCCAGCGGGCAATCGTCATGGCACTCTCGCATTGCCGCTCGACACGGACCGGCAAAGTCTTCATCCCCCGCAGCAAAAGGAAAGCCGCGGCCGGATCCATGATCCCGCCCAGCCGTTTCATCATGTCGCGGATCTTGCCAATCATTTTCTTGTTCCCCACCAGTACCCCACCGATAATATCGCTGTGCCCGCCCAGGTATTTAGTCACACTGTGCATCACCACGTCGGCTCCCAATTCAAGCGGGCGCTGTAAGAGGGGGGTGGCAAAAGTGGAATCGACCATCAAGAGCATGCGGTGTTTTCGGGCCAACTGGGCCGCGCGGCGCAAGTCAATAACCTGCATGACCGGGTTCGCGGGCGTTTCAATATAAAGGAGCCGCGACTGGGGAGTCAGCAAGCGCTCCACCGAATCCAAATCATCCCCCGAAAAAAAACGCGTGCGGATGCCAAACTTCGGCAAGACGTGATTAAAAAAATGAAACGTCCCCCCGTAAATGTTCCGGCTGGAAAGGATTTCGTCCCCAGAGCGAAGCAAGGCGAGGGCAGCGGTGGAGATTGCAGCCATGCCTGAGGCCGCCACCAGGGCCGCCTCTCCTCCTTCGAGGGCAGCCATTTTGACCTCGGCCGCCTGAAGCGTCGGATTTCCGTAGCGGGTGTACATGAACGCTTTGCTCTTCCCCTCGGAGAACCGCTGCACCTCGCGGCTGCTGGGAAAAACAAACGTGGAGGTCTGAACGATGGGAGTCGCGACCGGAGCGAACTTGCCACGACGCTCCTCTCCGGCGTGAACGGCAAGGGTGAACAACGAGTGTTGATTTTTCATAGGGTCTGCTCGGTTATTGAGATGGGAGATCCGACGAGCATCGGCCGATCGTTGTGAAGATATGCGCTCTCATGCCGAGCTCGCGTGTGGCCCCGTTCACGGGGCCTGACTCCGTACAGCCCGCTGGTTTACCGGCGGGAATTGAGGACAACAATTTTCCCCGGGAGTAAAGAACAAAACCCAGCCCCGTTCACGGGGCTTCGATCTCTGGACCGGAGCGCTTGAGCGCCCACTGCGCTACTGAAAACCTCTGTTTTCCCTTCGCCCCTCAACGGGCAATGAATTGGAATCAAGCCCGGTGAACCGGGCTCGCGTTCTTGTTCACGACATTACCCGCCGCTAAAGCGGCGGGCTGTACACAGCCATGCCCGGTGAACCGGGCCCTCCAACCGGCTCCTTGGTTTGCCGCCCTCTTCCTTCCTGCTCCTCAACCGATTTATCGGTGCCCGGTCGTTGATGCGAGTCGCGCCAAAGGAATGAACGTCCTGTTCTAATTTTCAAGGCCTTCTTGATTTCTCCCATGAAACCGTTAAAACGGTTTCGAGTCGTTTCTTCGGATCGGTGGTCACCCCGATAAATCGGGGTGCTCTTATGAACCTCCGTGAACCGGGGGAGCCCTTCAATACAGGACCTTTTCGCCTTCCTTCAGCCCGCTCACGATTTCGCAATTCAAGCCATCACAAACACCCACCTGGACGCGGTGGTTGTGCTCTGCGGAGTTACCTTGGAGTGAAACCATCGATTGGCCTGCTGCATCGGCCCGGATCGCCGCGCGCCGGAGGAGGAGAACCCGGTCCTTCTTTGCAACCTGGATGCGGACATCCACCCGCAAGCCAATCTGAATTCGCTCGTTTGGGTCCAACTGAATGAGGGTTTCCAGGATCTCGGTGTCCACCTTCTCGGTGGGGTCGTCAGTATGGATGTTTTTCTTGCCGATTGAATTACCGATCCGCACGACGGCGCCTTGAAAGATCCGGGACCCGTAGGCGTCGGCAGTAATGGCCGCGCGCTGACCCAACCGGATCTTGTTCACATCGGTTTCATCCACCTCGGCGCGCACGCGAAGCACGGAATCATCGGTCATCGAAATCACCGGGGCGCTGGAACGGTCGAACGCGATGATGGATTCACCCGGTTTCAAATACTTCTTCAAGACCACCCCGGCAATGGGCGCCTGGATAAATGAGTTCTCGTAGTTCACCCGGCTGGCCTCGAGCTGCGCGCGTGCGTTGGCCGTTTGTGCCCGGGCCATATCGACATCCTCGCGACGGGGAGGGGCGGTGATCAGCCGGTAGCGCTCCGTGGCCGCGTCAAATCTTCCTTTGGCCATCTTCCAGTTGCTTTCGACCTCTTCAACCCGCTCCTTCGAAACATAGCCGCCCTGTTTGTAGAGCGTCGACCAGCGATCGTAGAGAGAACGGGTGTTTTCTTCCGCCGCACGGGCTTCCTCCATCGAGGCTCGTGCCTCATCGCGCTCCTGCGGGCGCGCCCCGTTCAGGACTTTCTCGAGTCGAGCTTCAGCATCCTTCAGCTGCGCCTCAGCGGCGTGAACTGCAGCCAGGAGATCGTCATTTTCGAGGACGGCGATGACATCTCCCTGCTTGAGGTGGTTGCCCTCTTCGACGCGCACTTCCTTCAACCGGCCCGCCAGCTTCGAGGTCACCTTAATTTCTTCCGAGATCCCTTCCACACGTCCCCGCGCCGCCATATGATCGTCAATATCGCCCAGGGTGACGGTGGCTTCGCGCAGTCCTTCCGCTTTGCTCGTGCCATTGGAGTACTTGAACCCGATGACGATGACGAGCGCAAAGGCAACAATCGCGATGATGTAGTAATACTTCCTCATGGTTGAGAATATTCAGGTAGCAGTCTTTTTAACCACAATCTTCATGTTAATGCACTATTGCATTTCTTTCCAGTTCTTGACGGCGATCCGGCCTTCAGGCTCAACCATCTTTTTCGCTTTCCGGAGTAATCGATCTTCATCATGGTCCGCGGCTTTGCCGCCCATTATTGCGGAAAGGCTGTGCCTTTCCGCGACAGTGAGAACTCTTGGTTCCTTTTTCGTTCGCTGGGGCCCGACGCCTATGGCATCGGGCCCCAGCGATCCATTAAAGAAAGAGGGAAAGGGTTCGCCACGGTAAGCCAAATGCTTACCGCAATAATGGGGGGCACAGCCCCAAATGCCATCAATTCCCTGATCCGCATTCATCCCAGCCGCTATCCTTCCATATCCTCGGTCGGACTTGTTCGCTCTAATCTGCCTATCCGGAAACCGGCGGCGGGCCAGACGACATGATCTGTTTCCGGAAGCGGGCTGAAGCCTCTTCGTTTTCGTGCGACAGCAACATCCCGTCATTCATGTATAGGATCTCATCCGCGTAATCGAGGATGCGATTGTCGTGACTGACCACGAACACGAGGCGATTCTCCCTCTGGGAAAGCTCCTTGAGCAGACCCACGATGGCGCGACCGGTCTTTGAATCCAGTGCGGCGGTGGGTTCATCCGCGAGAATAATGGGCGGCTCTCCGGCCAACGCCCGTGCCACCGCCACCCGCTGCTTCTCTCCGCCGCTCAAATCCTCGGGCAGATGGTGCATCCGCGCCGACAACCCCACCTTTTCCAACAGGGCCTTTGCCTGGTCCTCCGCCTTCTGCCCCCGCACTTCCTTGACGTTCAGCGTGGCTTCCACATTCTCCACTGCCGTCAGCGCCGGGAACAGGTTGAATCCCTGGAAAATAAATCCGATTTGCCGGCGTCGCACGTAAGGCAATTCCTTCTCACTGAGTCGACTGATCTCGGTTCCAAGCAGAGAGACGGTCCCCGAGGTGGGTTTCAACAGGCCGCCCAACAGCATCAGCAACGTGGTTTTCCCGCTCCCGGAGGGCCCCATCAGGATGACAAACCGCCCCGTCTCGATCCGCAGGTTGACATGGCTGACCGCGACAACCTCGGAGGAGGTTCCTTCGTTATAAATCCGGGTGACATCATTTAATTCGACCAGTGGCGGCATAGGAGTGGGTGATCGACCGGAGCCCGGTCCCCTTCAGCGCTCTCTGCGGCTCGGCAGTAAATCGTTTGTAAGAGCGTCGCAAAAGGCCGACTGAAGTTGTCACTACGAGTCACAAGGACCGACTGAAGTCGGGACTGCGAATCACAAAAGGCCGACTGAAGTCGGCACTACGAGTCACAAGAGGCCGACTGAAGTCGGCACTACGAGTCGCAAAAGGCCGACTGAAGTCGGCACTACCGTTCTCTAACTCTTGAAGACCAGGGCCGGATCAATCCGGGTGATCTTGAAAATTGAGATAAACGAGGAGCTGATACACATCATGACCGTGACCGCAAAAATCCCGATCATCATCTGCCAGGGCATCAGTACATCGAGTCCCCCCTGGCGCATCAGTCGAATCACACCCTGGGCGATAATCATGCCCGTGGAGAATCCAATGACCGAATTGATCAACGCCTGTTTAATGATGATGAGATAAATGTCGGCATTGGAGGCGCCGATGGCCTTCAGCGTTCCAAACTCCTTAATATGTTCAATGGTTGATGCGTAAATCGTCTGGCCCACGATGATGGTCCCAATCACTAATCCCATCAGGGCGGAAGCGAGCAAGGCAAGCCCTGCACCGGTCGAAACCATCCAATACTGCCGTGACTTGTTCGAAAACTGCTGGCGAGTATATACATCGTTGTCGGGCAGAACCTCTTGCAGGCGTCGTTGAACATCGGGAACGGTGTATCCGGGCGCAACTTTCACAAGGACATAGACCGTCTGCCCGCGGCTGAGGAACGAGAGGCGAATGGCGTTCTCAAAGGAAGTGAACACAAACGGGGTCTGGGTAAACGACTTGGCCCCTCGCGTCAATCCGATGATGCGGGCTTTTGTGCCTCGGATTTCAATGTAATCCCCCACTCGGGGATTGCCCAGCCGCGCCAGGTCCGCCTCATCCACCATCACCTGATCCAGGTACTTCACATCATATATGCTTCCTTCAATGACCTGCCAGGGAGACCCGTTCATCGTCTCCGGATCGAAGCCCACCAATTCCACCGATTCCTGCCCGCCGCTGGGCCGCTTCCAAAGTGAAAACGTCAGGATGTACTTCTCCGCCCAATTGACCCCGTTTACCTTTTGAGTCAAGTAATACACTTTGTCGGAATAAGCGCGCCCGAATTCAAAGTTGGACAGGTTCCGGGCCGTGATCCAGATATCGGCATGGGCATGGTCAATCAGCACCGAAGCATTGATGAGGAACCGCAGGAATACCCCTGCCTGGATGGTGATGAGGACCACGGCAAACTGGATTCCCACCAGCGCGATGACGAACCGCAGTTTGTCGCGGAACAGGTTCTTTCGGGCAATCGACACCATGAAGTTTGTCTTCTCTCGCCGTCCTCAGTGAAGCCCTTTGTCCTGAAAAGAAACTTTCATACTACTCAAAAGGCGGGACCGTCGCAAGGATGTTCGAAGAGGTGTCAGGTGCCGGGTGTTGGGTGCCAGGGAAGCAGTTGCCAGTTTTCAGTGGTCAGTTGTCAGAGGGAATTAACGGAAGCCGGAGGCCAGAAGCCAGAGGCCGGAATTCTCCCGTAGGGGCGCACAGATGTGCGCCCTCGGTTAAAGTCGGAGGTCGGACGTCAGAAGTCGGAAGTCAGAGGCAGAAAGCTGGAAGGCAGACATCTGAAGCCAGAAGTCAAAGGTCGGAAGTCAGAAGTCGGACAAAGATTGAGGACCTTATTTGATGGCCGATTTGGGGTTTTTGACTTTGAACTTTGAACCTTGAACTTGGAATTGTTTCTTAGACTTTAAACCTTGGACTTGGGACTTTGGACTCCGCCCTTCACCCCGCATCAATCTGCAAGTAACGACGCACTTCCGGATCGTGCCCGACCTTCCAGATTTTTGAGTCGAGCCAGTAATGCAGCAAGCCGGGGGCTGCGAATATAGAGAACAATAGCTGGTTCCGGAGGTTGGCCTCCTGAGGACCGGGCCAGGGAGGCAGAATAAACCGGGGAAGGACATCAAACAGGGAAGCGTAGAGAAAAGCAAAAGCGGCGTAGAAGACCAGATTTCGATTGGCCAACGCGACGAGCGCGTTCCTCACTGTCGAGGACGGTGCGGGACCACGTCGCATACCCGTGGGTTTCATCGAAAATGACAGCCCAGGCAGCCACAAGCCATGCCAGGGGGATTTGTGAGTAACGCCACAGGGCCCAAAAAAGGTAACCCGCCGCCGCACTGCCGATGAACCAAACCAAGTCGTCGCATGCGCTGACAATCCACCTTGGATGGCTTGGCGCAAGGAAATCTACTTCGACCCTCTCCAAGGGAGGGAGACAAACTTGGGCGCTCATTCGAACGGCCTCCCGAATCGAGTGCACTCGGCACCCGAAAATGAGCCCTCCTGGGCTCAAAGCCAAATAGAACCGGATGGCTCAATTTTATATCAATTCCGGAAGGCAAGGTCAAGGTGAGGGTAGATCAAGGCGATTTGCCAGGATCGGCATCCAACGATTTTTCTGTAAAAAGAAAATAAGGGATGGAAAAAAGGGCCAGGATGGCGGCAACCCCGTAAGCGACATGGAATCCATAGTGCTGCACCAGGAGACCGGTCACGACGGAACCGGAACCAATCCCCGTATCGAACGCAAGTAAAATGGATCCGAAGGCGGCTCCATGCCGGTGGGAGTCGATTCGATCGAGGATCATGGCGGCAAAGATGGGATAAGCGGAACCGAACCCGAAGCCGAAGACAATAGCCGAAGCCACCAGCATCCAGAAAGCCCCTGAAATGGCCAGTAGCGTCTCGCCCACACCAATCAGGGCGAGGCTCGGCAGCAGGATTTTCCTTCGCCCCCACTGATCGGCGACCCTGCCGGCAAAGGGACGCGTGAAAAGCATGGTCGCGGCAAAAACCAGGAAGTAGATTCCCACCGGCCGGGTGCCGGAATCTTTTGCATAAATCGCCACGAAGCTGGTGATTCCACCATAACCAAAGGAATACATGAACAAGGCAATAGAAACGATGAAGACCCGGTGCTCGAAAAACCCTTCGGAAAAGAACCCTCTCAAGGTCCGGCCGCTGGGATGGGTGTGCGGTTTATCCTGAACGCCTAAGGAGATCCCCAGCATGCCCAGGCAGAGCATGCTGATTCCTCCACACAACCAGTGCCATCCCAGCAGGTTATAAGTGGCCAGTCCCACCGATGGAGAAATGGCGATGGCCAGCGTGCTGGCTACCCCCCAGTACCCGATCCCCTCAGCGCGTCGTTCCGACGGAATCACGTCCGTCATCAAGGCAAATGATGCCGCCAGCAGGGCGCTCCAGAAAACGCCGAACAAAAAAGCGGAGGGCAGGATGATCCACAGACTCCGGGCAAAAGAAAAAACAAAACTCAAGCCAAAGAAAGCGGAACTCGAGACCAGCAGGATGTGCCGCTGACCCAGACGGTCGGCTATGGCCCCACCAAACGGTGCTGAAAATGCCGAGGCAAAAGTAAGAAGCCCCAAAAACAGTCCGGCCTTCCCCTCGCTTCCTCCCAGGGCGAGAATCCGAAATGGCATCGTCGGGTAGAGTTGAAATGCAGTGAAGAAGGTGACGAAGGAATAGGAGGCCAACAGAAAAAACCGGGGGGTAAACAGCGGTTTCTCAGGAGCTGCCTCCGGCCTCCCCCTCGTCAAAATCTTCGATTCTGCGTCGCCCATCCCGTTCGCTCTTCCTCTTCATCGCCCCGTGCACGGGGCGAGATGCATTGCGGTGAGTTGAGTCCTATGAAAACCCGCTATGGTACCACAGAGCGGGTTGTGGGGGCAGGGACGAGGGGCCCGCGTTCCCCTTCAGCGCGCCTTATCCTCTCCTCAAGAGGATATGGGCCGTCCAATACCTGATTTCTATGGAATTGACATCCCGTGTAGGTTAGACTTACTGCAAATCAGACATCTTTGCGTTTAGGCGTACTGGGGACAGCGAATTTTCATTCTGAGGATCATCATCTTCTTCAAATTAGAAGCCTCTTCTTGCAGGAATTATTTCAATTCCAAAACAATCAGGGAGGAAGTTCAGCTATGTCCAATGGAACAAAGAGCACGTGGCAAATGATTCAGATTCCGGCAGTGATCACGGTGGTCATCACGCTCCTGCGTCTTATCGGTGAGCTCCAACACTGGTCGCCCCGGTTCTTCAATCCCGATCCTGGGGGGCCAGGAGCGATCGTCGGGATCGTTTGGCTGGTTCCGATTTTTGGAATCTATTTTGCAATGAAGCTTGCCCAGCAGGAGGGTGGTCCTGAAAGCAAAGGGAAAGCCATCGGATTGCAGGTGGTTGGATTTGTGATCATAGTTGGGGCAGGTTTCGTGGGATTCAAGTTCAAATGGGAATACATCAGCTATATCCTGATGATGGTGAGCTGGATTGTCTTCGGAATGGCCTGGGGGAGCCTGGCGAGAACACTGTTCGCTTATGGTTTTGCGGCACGTATCCCGGTCGTCATCGTCATGGCCATCGCAATTTGGAACAATTGGAACACTCACTACAGCGCCTTTCCGCCGGGTGATTTCCCTTACACAACCTTCGCGGGAAAATTCTGGCATGGCGCTGTCCTGCCGCAGCTCATCTTTTGGATCACATTTACGCTCGCGGTGGGTGGGCTGTTTGGCATTGTCACCTCGTTCTTTGTCCGTAAACCGGCCATCGTCAATCAGGCGGCATGACTCACAGCCAGGCCTTGGCCCACTGGGCAAATTGGTTATTGCACTGAATCTGAGAAGATCATTTCAGCACCGTCCCCACTGAGCCCGGGGTTCCCCCCCGGACTAGCCTGGGGAGACCTAAGTCACAGCATCACTCCGACAAATCGTCGAAGATAGGTTGCGGTCTTCGTTCGATGTTGTCCATAACCGATGCACGCCGTCACGACGACAAAGGGTACGCCTTGTGTGATGGGGCGAACTCCTGTAATTCTTAGTGGTCGCATGTGCAGCGACACATAATCCAGTCATGGCTGTTCAGCCCGCCAAAGAGTTTTCACACCCAAGCCATTGACCTGGATTTCTTGGGTTTTGAAGAATTCCTGTCCAATTCCTTTTGAAAACCCGCTCTTCCAAATTGATTTATTCCTGCGAGGTCAATATGAACAAAACATCAAGGAAGCATTGCCGGAGATTTCTCCGGACCATGATGCTCATGCTGGTTGGATCCGTCATTTTCAGTCCCCTCACCTTTGGGGCTGTGACCAAGACGCATACCACCCCTGCCATTTCCAAGGAAGCCAAGGCCTGTCTGGAGTGTCATAGCAGCTCAACGCCGGGCGTTGTCGAACAATGGAAGAACAGTGCGCATTATCGAAAGGGGGTGGATTGTTACTCCTGCCACAAGGCCAACGAGAGCGATCCGGCCACGTTCGACCATTATGGTCAGAAGATCGCCGTCATCGTCACACCCAACTACTGCAATCGCTGCCACCAGCAGGAAGTAAAAGAATTCGAAGTGTCGCACCACGCCATGGCCGCCAGTTTCATTGGTTCGCTGGATAACGTTTTGGGTGAGGTGGTGGAAGGCGGGGCTGCCGCAGTAAACGGTTGTAAGCAATGCCACGGGTCGACGGTCTCCTACAAAGGAGGAGGAAAGTTTGATGCCGATACCTGGCCGAACAGCGGCATCGGCCGCATTAATCCTGACGGATCCAAAGGGTCCTGCGCCGCCTGTCATGGCCGCCACTCGTTTTCTTCGGCCGTGGCACGTCAGCCGGAGAACTGCGGGAAATGCCACATGGGGCCGGACCATCCCCAGATTGAGATCTACAACGAGTCGAAGCACGGGATCCAGTTCCGCGCCAATATTGCAAAGATGAATCTCGACAAGAAAAAATGGGTGGTCGGGAAGGACTACACCGCCGCTCCCACCTGCGCCACGTGTCACATGAGCGCCACCGCGACTCAGCCCGTCACGCATGACATCGGCACGCGCATCAGCTGGACGCTGCGACCCGTGGTCTCCATCAAACAGGAAAACTGGCAGAAACGGCGCGAGTCGATGCAGGAGGTCTGTTCCAATTGCCATGCCACCGGCTGGGTGGAGAATTTCTACAAGCAGTACGACAGCACGGTCGATCTCTACAACGAAAAATTTGCCAAGCCGGCCAAAGGAATCATGGATAAATTGTATGCGGATGGCAAGCTCACCAAGACGCCGTTCGATGAGCCGCTCGAATGGACTTATTACGAGCTCTGGCATCACCAGGGCCGCCGTGCCCGCATGGGCACCGCCATGATGGGACCGGACTACACGCAGTGGCACGGTTTTTTTGAGGTAGCCAAAACCTTCTACAACGAATTCCTTCCCGAGGCCGAACGCCTGGAGCCTGGCGTGACCGAGAAGGTCCTCGCCAGCGATTTCCACAAGTGGAAGAAGGGGTTCAGTCCGGCCGATTTACAGAAGATTCTGGATTTCTACAAGGAGAGGTATAAGCAGTAGGAAAAGGCGTGGGGCAGACGAGACGTCTGCCCCACAAACTCACAAATCTGGCGGAGAGGGCGGGATTCGAACCCGCGCGGGAGCTTTTGGCCCCCAAACCGCTTTCGAGGCGGCCCCGTTATGACCACTTCGGTACCTCTCCGTGCCTGCGCGAAGCGCCGATCAAGTTACAACAACCTCTTTCAAAGAACACTCTAGTTTCTCGCGGACTAGCTTCTTTTTCCAGCGAAAAAATTTTTCATCAGGGCACGGCATGACTCCTCCCGCACCCCGCGGGTCACCTCGACCTGGTGGTTTAACCTTGGATCAGTCGCCAGATGAAACAAGCTATCCACGGCACCCGCTTTCTCGTCGGCGGCGCCGTAAACCAGGCGCCGGATGCGGGCTTGGAGGATGCCTCCTACGCACATGGAACAGGGCTCAATTGTAACATACAGGGTGGCCCCATTCAGTCGATAGTTCCCAAGGCGGCGACAGGCTTCGCGAAGAGCCAGAATCTCGGCATGGGCCGTTGGATCGTTCAAGGTGATGGGACGATTGTGGGCGCCTGATATGACCCGTCCTCCCATTTCGATCACGCATCCAACGGGGACCTCCCCTTCCTTCGCCGCGTTGCGCGCCTCTTCCAGGGCCAATGCCATGAAGAAATCATCGGAGGGAATTTCCACTTCTGGCGACACTGTTGCCTCTCCCTTGCTCCGTGCGATTCGACGGGCCATACGGTATCCTTCTTTCAAGCAATTATAGCACTGGGGGAGAAGTTCGAAGTTCTGAAACACCAGTTCAAGGTTCAAAGTTCAAAGTTCAAATCTCGGAGTCCAAAGTCCCAAGTCCAAAGTCCAAAGTTAAAGAACCAGTTCCAAGTTCAAGGTTCAAAGTTCAAAGTCAAAATCCCCAAACCGACCATCAAATATGGTTCTCACTTCTTCTCTGACTTCCGACCTCTGACTTCTGATTTCCGACCTCTGACTTCTGATTTCCGGCTTCTGACTTCTGATTTTCGGCTTCCTGCTTCCGGCCTCTGGCTTCCTTATATTTTCTCGGGCAACTGGCAACCGAGAACTGAGAACCGACAACTGCCTTCCTGACACCCGACACCTGAAACCTATCGTCATCTTCAGAATAAACGTTGTCACTCACTTTTCCACGGCGCTATACTACGCAGATCCACCATAAGGAGAATTCCGATGTCTCCCATTACCTTCACCTTGAACGGAAAAAAGCAGACAGTTGATGTCAGCCCCGAGATGCCGTTGCTCTGGGTATTGCGCGATACGCTGGGTTTGACTGGAACCAAGTATGGCTGTGGGATGGCATTGTGCGGCGCTTGCACGGTCCATCTGGAGGGGGACGCCATCCGTTCCTGTGTGACGCCCATCTCCGAGGTTGCCGGGAAGAAGGTCGTCACAATCGAAGGACTCTCGCCCGAGAACAGCCACGTGCTTCAGAAAGCGTGGATTGCTGAAGAGGTGCCACAATGCGGCTACTGCCAGCCGGGGCAGATCATGAATGCCGCCGCGCTGCTGGCCAAGACACCGCACCCTTCTGATGCCGACATCAATTCGGCCATGTCGGGCAACATCTGCCGCTGTGGAACCTATCAGCGGATTCGCAGTGCCATTCATCGTGCGGCGGGCGGAGGTGCGAAATGAACACGACTTCCAAGATGACTCGTCGAAATTTCATAAAAGCCGGGACGCTGGCAGGCACCGGTCTTATCGTCGCCTTCTACTTGCCCTCCGGCCGCGAACTGGACACTTCCCTCGATGCGGCGGACGGCTCGTTTGCCCCCAATGCTTTTCTGCAAATCGAACCTTCCGGCAAAATCACGGTGTGGGTGACCAAGTCGGAAATGGGACAGGGGGTTCAGACTTCCCTCCCGATGCTGGTTGCAGAAGAACTGGAAGCCGATTGGTCCACCATCCACATCAAGCAGGCCGACTCCAATCCCAAATATGGGGATCAAGGAACAGGGGGCAGCGAGAGCATCCGCACGATGTGGACCCCGCTCCGCAAGGCGGGCGCCACGGCGCGTGCGATGTTGATTACAGCGGCCGCACAGACATGGGCCGTCGATAAGTCGACGTGCAGGGCCGAGAAGGGCATGGTCATTCACGGGCCGAGCGGACGGAAGCTCGGTTATGGCGCGCTGGCTGAAAAAGCTTCGAAGTTGCCGGTCCCGACCACGGTTCCCTTAAAGGACCCCAAGGATTTCCGAATCCTCGGCAAGAAGGTGCCCCGACTCGACACCGGCATCAAAGTGGATGGCAAGGCGGTGTTTGGACTGGATGTTCGAGTCCCTGGCATGCTCTATGCGACCCTTGCTCGATGTCCTGTTTTTGGCGGTAAGGTGGCGAGTTTTGACGCCTCCAAGGCCAAGGCGATCCAGGGGGTCCGCGATGTGATCAAGGTTCGCGACGGGATCGCCGTCATTGCTGAGAACACATGGCTGGCGATGGAGGGGCGCCGGGCGTTGGAGATCAAGTGGGACGAGGGTCCTAACACCGGGGTGAGCAGCCCCAGCATCACCAAACTGTTTGCGGATCAGTTCAAGCAAGCCGGGCTGGTGGCGCGCAAAGTGGGGGATGCCGACGCCGCGCTGAAGAGCGCGCCGAACATCCTCGAGTCCATGTTTGAATTCCCTTACCTTGCTCACGCCACCATGGAACCGATGAATTGCACTGCCGACGCCCGTGCTGACCGGTGCGAGATCTGGGCTCCCACACAGTTCCCGTCCTGGGGGCAGGAACTGGCAGCGGGAGTCGTCGGCCTGAAGCCGGAGCAAGTGAAGGTGCACGTCACGCTGCTGGGTGGAGGCTTCGGCCGCCGCGCCAATCCCGATTTCATGGTCCAGGCCGCTGAAATCTCCAAGGCCATCAGTGCTCCGGTCATGTTGGTGTGGACGCGCGAAGACGATATGCAACATGATTTCTATCGCCCGACCTCCGCTCAACTCCTTCGTGCCGGGATCGACAGCAAGGGTCTTCCGGTGGCCTGGCATCATCACATCCTTGGACCCTCCATCGACGCCCAAATGAATCCCAAATTCACGGGTCTGGATAAGGGTGCCGTCGATGTGGCCGCGACCCTTCCCTACACGATCCCCAACATCCATGTGGATTTTTTGAATGTCAACATCCCCGTGCCGGTGGGTTGGTGGCGCTCGGTGTGGGCTTCGCAGCATGCCTACGCCAACGAATGCTTTCTGGACGAAATTGCCTACGCATCCCGAAGCGATCCGTACGAGTTCCGCTTGAAATTGCTGGCCAACGAGCCACGGTACAAAGGGGTGTTGAAGCTGGCGGCCACCAAAGCGGGGTGGGGAAAGAAACTTCCCGTAGAAAGGGGAATGGGAATCGCGGTCGCGAAATCCTTTGGCACCTATGTGGCCCAGGTTGCAGAAGTCACGGTGGAATTCAAAAAGGTCACGGTGCATCGTATCGTGTGTGCCGTGGATTGTGGACAGTATGTCAACCCCGATACCATTGAAGCGCAGATGCAGAGCGCCATTGTCATGGGACTGACCGCCGCATTGAAGGGCGAGATTACGATCGACCGGGGCCGGGTCATGCAGGGCAACTTCAATGATTACCCGGTGCTGCGGATGGAAGAAGTGCCGGTCATTGAGACCTACATCGTGCCGAGCCAGGAAAAGCCCGGCGGGATCGGGGAGCCCGGGCTGCCTCCGGTTGCCCCGGCGGTCGCCAATGCCATCTTCGCCTCCATCGGCAAGCGCATCCGGAGACTGCCCATTCGCTCGACCTATCCGGGCTGATTCACCGCAGAGACGTCGAGCTTTATCATAGAGCTTTGGTAGCCCCGCCTGCGCTTTTTGCCGGCGGGGGCCTTTCCGATCGTTCGTCCGTCATCGTAGGTTCATACCACACCGCAACGAAATGCCCCCGCTCAAACCGATTTAGTAGCACCGGTCCTGCCTCGCGGGACGCTTGGGGACTTTGTCCGATGAGTCCGCCCCCCTCATCTCGTAGGACGTCGCGGTAACCTCACTTAAGGTCCCGCTTCAAGCGCGTTGGCAATTATTGTTTGCTAAACGCGAAAATGTGAAGGACAGGTCGCTATCCCCTATTTGAGGTCAAGAATAAGTCTTCATGCGCGCCTTGTAATACCAGTTAATCAGGAAAAGGACACCTACCAGGAACAACGGCCCCGGAATTATCAAATAGGCCGACCAATGAAATCGTCCCCAAACCTTCTCGAGATAAAACAGTCCACAGACGGGGAATAGGATTGCGCCCACCCAATCCCGGTGCCAGGAAATCGCCAGGACGATCAGAATGACAGCGGTCGGGATGAGATGCATCAGCAGGGCCAAGGAAGTCTTCCAAAAGCCCTGTCCTCCGCCGAATACATCAAGCGCAAAGAGGCTGACAAAAAGCGCAAAAAGAAGACATAGAATCCTCGGGGTCCAGAACAGCAATGGTCTTGCATGTGTGCTCATCAAGGCCTCCTATCGCCCTCATACCCTATCGATGAATCCCGTTTAAGAACGATGCGACAGGGAAAACTAGAGAAAACAGGACACATGTAACGTGCGGGGGAGGTTCGTCGAAGCAGACTCAGAAGAAATTCCAAAATCCAATTGGTCCGCGGCGGATAAAATCCAAACAAAAACCATATTACAGGTACCAAACAAAATCCCAACGGGAACGGGTCATCGCACCAGGATTCATTTCGCTTTGAAAGGTTCCACAAGGCGGAGATTGATCATTTTCTTGGCGAGAGAATAAATGTCTTTCTGGCTTCCGGCTTTGCGAATACCCACAGCGACCACGATGACGACCACCAGTCCCCGGTCGACCCGGTAGATAATTCGGTAGCGTTGGCCCACCGCTCGGAGACTTCGATAGCCCGCCAACTCTTCGACCAGTGGCTTGCCTTGCTTTTCAAGATCTTCCGCCAATCCATCGATGCGGCTGATGATTTTCTCCATAATCCTGCGCTCTGAAATGCCCTTCAGAATTGTCAGGGCGAATGGCGTAATTCTGATTTTGTAGCGCACCCCTAGAGCCTCTTCCTTGCTTTTTCCCATGGGATGGTCTTCCCTGCCTCCGCCTCCTTAATTGCCTGGCGCAAAGCGGCCATCTGCTCGTTATCTCCCAGAATCTCCAGGGTCTCAACGATCGCCTCGTACAGATCCCACCGCAAGATGGCCAGGACAGTTTCTCCCCGCCGCGTTACCGAGATGGCCCCCGGTCGGCGTTGAAGCCTCTCCGGAAGGCTGGCCAACTTATTTCGGGCATCGATGATGGCCATCTCAGCAGCTACATCCGTACTCATTCGCTTCTTCTCCTTTCTCCATGAGGCCGTGCTAGAGACGATCCGTACTACGACACGTACGGCAAGGAGTACGCATCTATCAAGACCTTTCTCAGCACCCCACCTAGAACAATGTATGGCCGAGCCCGCTACTCCGAGAGAGCACAGCGGGGGTGTCATCTTTGTATCGCACACATCGCAAAGAGCGCGATGTATGCGCCACCCACCAAAAAACAAAATTCCAAATTCCAAAGTCCAAAGTCCAAACAAAACCCAAATTCCAAAATCCAAACAAACCCACAATCAACCCCGAGAGATCGAAGTGTGTGGCACTCCATCCGCCCCGCTATAGGTCTGTGTTGAGAGAAGTCGCCTATGGCCCATGATGGTGCAGATGCTCATCGCCCTTCAACCGCAGCCGCAGATACATCATGAAACCCACGGGATGATTGCCATAGAACGGTTTGATCACCATGGGAACCCCGTATCCCGTGAAGTTTCCTCCCAACCCGATTGTAATCCCTGCCGCCTCTTTGACATCCCGCGTGTATCCCAGCGTGTAAGCATGGATGCGGAACACCGAGCCCGCCGTGCGGGCGAGCAGTTCCTTGACCTCCGGCTGGTCGTCGAACAGCTCGTCCTTGTCGACCAGCTCGATTCGGCCGGTCAGATAGTTTTTGTTCTGAAACTGAACGACCGATTCCACCAGGTATGAATTGATATTGCGCCGTTCAGCCACCTTATGATTGCGGCCCCAGATGAGGCTGGTCGCCCAATGTCCGGAGGCCAGGGGCCGGTTATAGGTCACCGAGGCCGTCGACCGGACGATGTCTCCGGGCTCGAGTTCCTCGGGATGCTTCAATCGACCCACTGACACCTGCGCGCTCCAATTGCTCGCAGGTGTCACGGTGAACCGCGTTGACCACGAATCGACGGCCCCATGATCGATGTTCCAGCGGTTCTCATTGGGCTCGCGGCCATGAAACCCACTTCCCTCGATCCGGACCATCCCGAATTTGAACCCAGCCGTGAGCACCTCGTTGACGATATGAGAAGAATCCTGCAGATGATGCGAGAGGGTGGCCTGCGGAAGCTCCGCGGCGGAAACGCGATGCGGATACGCTACCGGCCCGAGGGCCGGATCCCCCACCGGAGCGAAATAGAAATCCACCATGCTTTTCTCGCCGAGATGCCGCGCGTACTGTACGCTCAACTCCATGAAGAGGTCATGAGGATGCTGCCCATCGACGACCGCCTGGCCAAAGGCGGTCTCACCGGTTTGAAAGAGCAAAGGATATCGGCGCTCGGTCACCGTGGCGGGTTCCAGGCTCAGCATTGCTCGAACCATGAAGCTGCCGCTCCCCACCTGGCGGTGAGCCATCCCCATGAACCAGTTCGAGGAGAATAGTTTGTCGCCGCCCCGTGGACCGCTCTGCTGGATGTCGCCCACAAACGCCGAGCCATGAAACATGAAGTTCCAGGAGCGGGCGTTAATCATCTTCATGTGCATCGGCGAGGATCCGGGGTTGACGCTGGTGCCTGAGCCCTGCTCCATTAAAAACATCCCTGAAGGGTTCAACTCCGGCAATTCCATCCCTGGCATGGACATCTTTTCCATCTTCGAATGATCGTGTTCGGGCGTTTGGGTCGCCGCGGCCTTTTCAGGGGGTGGGGCCGGATGCTGATGCGGTGCGGCCGGCTTCTCATCTCCTTTCTCCTGCCCGGCTTGGACGCCCGCCCCGCAATCCTCTCTCATTAAACTGTGGGAATTGGCGGGACGCACCAGGGAAAAGACGAGAAGCAGAAATAAGAGCGATCTCAACCGGAGTGCCTTGGACCCGGCGCTGTTCATCCGATCCTCTCCTTTAATCCTCTTACCTTGCCCAGTGACTGAGCCATGAGCCCGCTCCCGCACGGAAGCCATGATGAAAACGCCGTTCTTTTTCATTTTACATTCTACACCTTTACCACTTAATCCCTGGAGCCCTGCCGAGCATTCCCTGACCTTGCCCCTGAATTTGACCGGGCGTATACTCACAAGGAATCACTTTGCGGCCGAACTCCAGGGCCTCAGTAATTTTCTTGCCACCAACTGATCCAATCACCCGCGATGAAGGAATTGATTGAAACAGGCACTACGTTCTCCCACTACCGGATTCTTTCCCCCCTCGGCTCCGGCGGGATGGGTGAGGTGTACCTGGCTGAAGACGACCGGTTAGGTCGCAAGGTCGCGCTCAAGCTATTGCCGGTCGAATACATCCAGGATCAGGAACGGATGCACCGCTTCGAGCAGGAAGCGCGCGCTGCCTCTGCCTTGAATCATCCCAACATCATTACCATTTTCGATGTCGGCCGCGCCGAAAACGTCCATTTCATCGCCACCGAGTTCATCGAAGGATCGACCCTTCGCCAATATCTGGCCAAAGCAAAGCTGAGTTTGAGGGACGCCGTGGATGTGGCCGTTCAAGTGGCCGGCGCCTTGAGTGCGGCCCATCGGGTGGGCATCGTGCATCGTGATATCAAGCCCGAGAACATCATGTTGCGGCCGGATGGCTACGTGAAGGTCCTGGATTTCGGGCTGGCCAAGCTGACCGAGCCGACCCCGTCTGATTCCGAGTCACCCACTCGGGCGACCGTGCAAACGGAGACGGGCGTGGTGGTGGGGACGGTGAGTTACATGTCTCCCGAGCAGGTTCGAGGCGTGGTCGTTGATGCTCGCACCGACCTCTTCAGTCTGGGTGTGGTTCTCTATGAAATGGTCGCTGGTATTCCGCCCTTTGAAGGCGGGAGCAAGAGTGAATTGATTGCGGCCATCCTCGACCGAGAGCCCCCGCCGCTGGCCCGGTATGCGCGCGATGTTCCCAATGAAGTGGAAAGAATTGTCAGCAAAGCCCTGCGGAAGGACCGCGAGTTGCGTTACCAGACGGCCCGGGACGTTCAGATTGATCTAAAAAGTTTGAAAGAGGACCTTGAATTTGAAGCCAAACGCGAACGAGTAGGTCAGGCCACCTCGAGTGGAACACAGGCGATCGCTTTGGAGGGAGAGCCGGCCGCCGTCAAGTCCGGGACGCACCCCCTACCTCAAGCGACCTCCAGCGCTGAGTATCTGGTCACCGAGATCAAACGCCACAAGAAGACCACATTCCTGGTTCTTGCCTTGTTGATCCTGGCGGCAAGTGGGGTGATTTATGTCCAAACCCGAAGCGGGAAAACCATAAGTTCTCTCGCGGTCCTGCCCTTTGTCAATGTCACCGCGGATCCCAACAGTGAATACATCCCGGATGGCATCACCGAAAGCCTCATCAACCGACTGGCCCAGCTGCCAAACCTCACGGTGATGTCGCGAAGCTCAGTCTTTCGGTATAAGGGCCGTGAACCTGATGTCCAGGAGGCCGGACGCCAGCTGAAGGTCCAGGCCGTCCTGACAGGAAGGGTGGTGCAGCGTGGCGATGACCTCGACATCAGCGCCGAGCTTGTGGATGTGCACAACAACAGCCACCTCTGGGGAGAACAATACCACCGCAAGCTTTCCGATATACTCACCCTGCAGAGCGACATTGCCCGCGAAATTTCGGAGAAGCTGAAACTGAGGCTGACGGGGGCCGAGAAGGACCGTCTAGCGAAAAATTACACCGAGAATACCGAAGCCTATCAGTTGTATCTCAAGGGTCGGTACCATGCGGCCAAGTTTACCGAGGACGGCCTGGCCCGGGGACTCAACTATTTCAACCAGGCGATAGCCATCGATCCTTCTTATGCGCTTGCCTACGATGGAGTCGCGTATTACTACGTGACGGCCGCGGACTGGTTCATGTCGCCCCGGGAAGCCATGCCGAAGGCCAAGGCGGCGCTCCAAACCGCATTGCGGATTGACAATGCCCTGTCTGAAGCTCACACCTCCCTGGCCATCGTTTCTTACTGGTACGAGTACGACTGGGCGACGGCGGAGCGGGAATTGAAGCGGGCCCTGGAACTCAATCCAAATGATGCCTCCGCGCATCAATTCTACGGATCGTTTCTGGCCTGGACCGGAAGAGTGGACGCGGGAATTCGAGAAGCGAATCGGGCCATTGAGCTGGATCCACTGTCACCCCAGGCCCGCACCTACCTGGGTGTCAATCTGTTCTTTGCGCGGCGGTACGATGAAGCGGTCAAACAACTTGAGGAGGTCACTCGCACGAGCCCGAATTACTGGTGGGCGCATGTTTTTCTCGGAAGGTCCTTCGCGCAGACGGGAAGACTTCCCGAAGCCATTGCCGAGTTCCAGAGTGCGAAACGGATCGAAGATGCTATCTCGGAGATCGACGCGGCGCTTGGCCATGCGTATGCCCTATCGGGAAGGAAGAGCGAAGCAGAAAAGGTGCTCGAGGAGTTGAAGCAGCGTTCCATGCGAAGTTACGTCTCGCCATACAACATGGCCGTTGTTTGTGCCGGGCTGGGTGAAAAGGATGCAGCGTTTCAGTGGCTCGACAAGGCCTATGACGAACGCCCATTTTACCTAACCTGGCTGGAAGTGGATCCGGACCTCGACATTCTGCGTTCCGATCCGAGGTTTAGCAAATTGCTTCGTCGAGTAGGGTTCAAGAGATAGTTGTCAGAGAGAAGCTATCAGTTTTCAGCAGTCAGCAATCAGCAAGCATTTGACAGTTCCAAATAGCGAGCGGTCATTGCCCTTGTTGAATTGGATGGCTTTGCGTATGCAAGGTCGCAGACAAAGGAAAATGGCATGGAAGCCCCGAACTGAACTCGGATGCTATATCCGTGCTCGTCGGGAGGCTCTGGGTTTGAGCATCCGGGAGATGGCAAAGAGGATGAAGAAAGATCACACTTATGTTCGTGAGGTCGAAAGAAGTGCCTCTTCCATGTTCCGGCGCTCAATGGCATCCTGGGCCAAGGCGCTCGGGTGCCGTCCATCCGATTTACAACGGTTTGCCGGGAACCCGGGCTATGCAAAAGAGAGTCCCACTGAGCTCGGCCGGTTCGTCCGCAGACGCCGCAAAGAATTGGGCCTCAGTCTTCAGCAACTCGCAGGGCATGTGGGTGTGACCCGACAACGGATGAGCCAGATTGAAATTGATCGGGGGGTCGTCCTCTCGAGAGGCGATACGGTTCGCAGAATGGCCCAAGCGCTCCGCGCGGAAACTACAACGCTCAAGCAGCTTGGGTGGAAGGAGAAATGTGATCAGGCCCTTCATCGAATGGTCCATCGGCCCCCTGAACGGTCAACGCCTTTGGGCACCTTCCTTACCTGTCGACGTCTTGAACTTCGATTAACGCAGCACCAACTCGCCAGCCAAGTTGGAATTGATCGCGCCATGGTGAACAAATTGGAGCGCGGAGAATCAAGAAGCGTTCGATCCTTGCGCCGGCTGTCACGAGTTCTGGGACCGATCCCCCCCCAACTCCTTCCCCTCAGGCGAATGCTAACCCTGATGACGTCGGACCCCGATATCCCTTTCTTGGAGTAGACCCTCCGAAGGGGGAGTCAGTCAAGGGGCATAACCCTAACAATTGCATTGCCTGTCCCGGGTTCTTCAGGGACGACTAGTGATGGTGAGCCTCAGATGCCCCTACCCTTTATGATTGTGGTGCGGTGTACTGGAGGAAATCTCGGGGGAAAAGATCGTTCCGAATGAATCCAGAAGGTCTGTAATACATCGACACACGGATCTGCCGTCGACGACAGAAAAAACTGCAGGTTTTGTCAACCGCCAGTTTTTGCCGACAGCTGACGGCTGGTTGCTGGCGACTGGTAACCGCTTGCTGATGGCTGACGGCTGATAGCTTCTTTCTGACAACTGAGATCTGCTAGCTAATTGCTGACTGCTGAAAGCTGATCGCTGATGGCTGTTCTTCTCAAATATCCAGGACTGAAACCCTTTCCACGCTAAATACTAAAGGAACCTCGCACTCGGGGACCATGGACAGAGCTAACCCGACAGCCTGGTCTGAGGAGTCTGCGATTCCCACAAACTCCTTATCGTGTTCAGGATGCTTGCCGTCAACAATCCTGACCTTGAATACATGGGGCATCTTGAAATTCTGATCGAATCCGTGAGTCGAAAAATCAGACGGGACCCAGTGTGCAGGAAATGAGGGAGTATCAGGACTGGGCAAAGCGGCCTGCGGCTCGACAGTCTGATTATTCTCCAATCCCCCGAATTTGTTCATAGACATCTGAAATTGTCCCATGGACGGATATCTCTCCTCTCCCCAAACACGGCATCTGACGTAACGGTAGAGATATCCTAACGCAATGATGTGGAAACTTATTGCAATGCACAAAAAAACCGCAGCCATTATCGACATCTACCCGCATCGCTTTCTGGGCGGCTTCCTTCATTCGAAAGTGGCATGCTCCTGGTCCAGGGGCTACCCACTCCTGGACCAGCGCTCCGCCGACAGAGCCCTCAGCGGTCGAGGGCTTAAGTTGAGCTGATTCCTTCTGTCGCTCCCGGCGGAAGTCCCCCTTCATCCGGATCTATCACCTCTTGGGCCTTTATTCCATCCCGCTGTCCTCGAGCTCCCCTGCGGGCAAAACTACCCTTTCCGGTCCTCCACGATTGCCCGCCTGTTCGATGACGTATGCCAACTCCTGCTCCAACCTCGATGGAGCCAGTTTCCGTCCGACGCTCTCCCCGGGCAACCACACTTCGGACAGAAAAGTCCGGTTCCCATAACCGTTGAACACGAGCATCCCCTTATCTGCAATCTTATCCCGGGAGCCTGCAAGCGGCATGGGGGGTTGGATGATCATGCCGAGATTCCCTTTGTGCTGGTGGATCCGCAGTACTCCCCGGTACAAGGCAGGGAGATGGTGAGTGATCATATATTCCCCTGGAGGGAATATGTTCTCGCCAACGAGAAAATCGAACGGGACGTTAAACCTTGCCATGCCGTCGTTCTGACCTCGGGCGGATCCGGCCCCCATCAGGATGAGGGCCCAGATCGTCACAAGGATTCTCCATCCTTGTTTATTCAAAGGATCACCTCTTTGAGTCTCATATCGAGGCGAACCTGATTGCGGCCTCCCTGGATCCCCTATCGGCCCGGAATCACCCTGGCGACCGATGGCCCTCGCAAGGGCTCGCCTCGACTCCGCCTCATAAGGCGGTCTGTCTCTTCTACCTATATAAGGCGGGAAAACGAGGAGAAATGGCCCATCCCTACAGAGTTTTTTTTCGAGCGCCCCCCGTCGGGGGGAATTGGTGTTAGAATCGGGTGTTCTCCAACGCAGATCGATTGGAGAGAGCCCCGAATGCCCATACCCCCGCCCGAGAAAGTCAGCCAGTTGTTGCTTGATTGGAGCAAAGGGGACAAAGCCGCTCTGGATGCCCTGGTTCCGCTGGTGCACGAAGAACTGCACCGATTGGCTCATCACTATATGGGAGGAGAGCACTCCGGGCACACGCTTCAAACCACGGCACTTATCAACGAAGCCTATCTCCGGCTCACCGACTACAGGAACATGCGTTGGCAGAATCGGACCCACTTTTTCGCCGTTGCGGCACAAGTCATGCGGCGCATCCTGGTTGATTACGCTCGGAGCCGCCATTATGCCAAGCGGGGCGGAGGCGACTCCCATGTTTCCTTGGACGAAGCGATGGTCTTGTCGGAGGATACGTCGTCCGAGCTCATCGCGGTCGAAGAAGCCCTCAACGACCTGGCCGCCTTTGATCCCCGCAAGAGTCAGATTGTCGAACTGCGTTTCTTTGGCGGGCTGAATATCGAGGAGACTGCCGAGGTTTTGGCGATCTCGCCAACCACGGTGAAGCGGGAATGGCAAAGAGCCAAGGCCTGGCTGTACCTGGCGATCAAGAAGGGGGGAGCGACTGGAAAGTGACAGGGAACGGCAGGTGCGAAGTCATGCGGTGAGCCTTGGAAAGAGGCGTCAGGGCAAGTCTATGAGGTCAAGCTGCGTCAATTGACGGTCTAATGCCCGGGTTCCCGCATGTTTACTCTCGAATCCTATACTGGCAACTGAGAACTGACAACCGGCACCCTCCTCTATGGATACTGCCCGCTGGAAGCAGATTGATGAAGTCTTCGAGGCCGCCCTGGAACGCGAGCCCCACGAACGCCCAACATTCCTTAACCAAGCCTGCGCCGGTGATGAGGAATTGCGGACACAGGTTGAGTCCCTGCTCGCCTCCGAAGAGCAGGGCCGAAGCTTTATTGAAACACCTGCCGTCGAACTTGCGGCCCATTCCCTGTCAAACCAGCAGACCCGATCCATGACAGGAAGGATGGTCGGCCCTTACAAGATCCTGCAGCCCCTGGCCTCAGGGGGAATGGGCCACATCTATCTGGCCAAGAATACCAAGCTTGACCGACTCGTCGCCCTGAAGGTGTTTCCTGCCTACCTCGCCCAGGACCAAGACCGGATGAGCCGCTTCGAGCAGGAAGCCCGCGCGATCTCCGCTCTCAACCATCCCGCAATCCTTACCATCTACGAGGTGGGACATTCTGAATCGCTCCACTTCATTGCCACGGAATTCATCGATGGAAAGACATTACGTCAGACCTTGATCGAAGGAAGGTCGGATCCCCGCGAAGCAATCGACATGGGCATACAGGTCGCCGGTGCGTTGGCGGCAGCCCACGAGGCGGGGGTGGTGCATCGAGACATCAAACCTGAAAACATCATGCGGCGGCGCGACGGCTATGTAAAGATCCTGGACTTCGGGCTGGCCAAAATGATTCATTCGCAATCGCTCCCGGTCGATCCCGAGGTGTCCACCCTCGCGGATGTTCAGACGAACACCGGCATGGTGTTGGGAACCACCCATTACATGTCTCCTGAACAGGCTCGCGGCCTGGACATCGACGGACGAAGCGATATTTTCAGTCTCGGAATCGTGATCTATGAAATGGTCGCGGGCCGTCCACCCTTTGGAGGCGAAACGCCCAGTGATGTCCTGGCCTCAATCCTGCTCCGCGACCCTCCACCGCTGACGCACGATGAGCAAGCGGTCCCTCAAGAGTTGCAGCGGATCGTCTCCAAAGCACTGTGCAAAGACCGAGAGGTGCGGTACCAGACGGCCAACGAGTTGATGGGGGACCTCAAAGACTTGAGGCATCAAATGGAGAATGCGGCCGAACCGGAACGGCCCGAAGGAACCGCCCCGCGTCCTCAGGTCACTGACAAAGCCGAGTTGGACAGAGAGCGGCTGCGCTCAGCCACAGGGGCGATCGGGAAGCCGCGCCATCGCAGCGACCACGTCTGGCTTCCCACTTCGAAGGAGCCGATTCGTTCAAGGACGATCAAACGAGTCAACCTCGGCGTTGCGATCCTCATCGGGGTGCTTTTCATCGCCGCCCTGGTTTATTTTCTATACCTAGCCCAACGGTAGGCTCCCAAGAGGCTCCATCTCGGAGCTTGCCACGCACTCCAGGAAATCAACAATTTGAAGCAGTCCTGCCCAGTAAGACTCCTGGCATTTCGTTCTAATTATTTGAGAGAACAAGAGTAAGGGGTTGGAGTGACGTTTTATCGATTTCAACTTCTTGTGTATCACTACGCCTAACCGAAAAAGGGACAGTCCCTAGGGACAGGCCCTAGGGACTGTCCCCCAGGATACGAGGATTGCAAAATGAATGACTTAAAGAGAGTTCGATACTTCACAGGTCAACTTTTGACTGCCGATGATTTTGTCGCGGAACAGTACTAATTTCAAGAAAAGCATCGAAGGCACAATCGATACCTGCATGGATACGGCGTCGTCTACGGGCTGGATATTTCGACAGATGGGGTCACTACCATAAAGATTGCTCCAGGTACGGCAATAGATTGTCGGGGGGAGGAGATCACTGTTTGCGGGCCGGCTGAGCCACGCCTGCCTGAGGCCGGCGATGTCGTGTACATCACAATCCGGTATGTCGAAAAGGACGGGATGGCAAGATCCTCATCCCTTTGTACAATGCCCAAATGGTCTATCTCGTTTGCTGACTTGCGTCTCGGCGTCTTCGCACGATAAGGTCGGTTTTCAAGTTCAATTCCCGATGATGAGTCGAGGATCCAACTGGAAGGGCTTGCCTTTGTCGCTTCCCGAGACCGTGTACTTATAGGGGGTATCACGAATCTTGTCCGTGCCCGGAATGTCTGAAACGCAGTTGCCGTTCTTGCAGTCAGGGTCTGGAAAGGGTCGATCGTCGCCGAAGCGAATTTCCAACCGGTCCACTTTGTAATGCCAATGCACCTTCTGTTTTCCCGCCTTGACATAAATCGGGTCCGGGCTGACGCTGACTCTACCGCTGGACTCGAAGTTGAAATCCGCTGAGACCTCGGGGGGAATTTTATTGCGCGCTGTGCAAACTTGCAGCGACAGGATCAAGCCTGTTAAGAGTATCCCCGCCAGAAAGCGAAACCGTGTGGTCTGTTGGTTTGGCATGGTTCCCACCCCTTTGCGCGAAGCGATTTTGACCCAAATTCGCACTTCCATTACAAGCGACTGGAACTCCTCGAACCTCTCGAACCCCGGAAATTCAACCCCCGCCGGGTAGAGGACAGCGGTCACCGCCGTCCGGGGCAGCAGCCTCGCTGCAGGCGGTGAACGCACCATTTCTGTATCCGGAAGGATTCGAGTTGACGATCAAATGGTGGAACAATGATCGAGGGATCCTTCTTTCCGTCGATCCGGCCGAGTTCGTATGCTCTCAGTTCCCGACCACAAGTCTGGGATCGCCCTTGTAGATCTTTCCGTTGACTCGCAGTGAAACCGTATATTTATAACTCCCCGGTGTGAGGGGATGGCTTTTCGACTTCGCATGTCCCCGGTTGCAGGCCGGCTTCTCAGGGCTCCCGGAGGCCTTTTCGAACTCGACGTCCACTACTTCTCCCTGCCAGGAGACCCAGTGGGGTTTTTGTTTATTGGAGATGACGTAGGCCTCGTCCGGCACAACCACGACGCTATTCGGATCGTTCAGATCTTCGGCGAAGACCATGATGGGAACTTCATTGTGAAATGGCACTTGATCCTCCTTCTGTGTTATTGGTGGTTCGATGATTTAGGTCTTGCTCCCGTTTTCAGGGCTTCCTGAAAGGCTCCTTCGTTTCGCAGGTTGGCCAGCTCTGGATCCCGGGCAATATCGGCGACGGGATACCCCCCCTCGACTGCCCTGCGAATCCAGTTTAGAGCTTCCTGTTTCTTGCCACAGAGGTTGTCGACTTCGGCGGCCTGGAAGAGGTTGTTGGGATCGTTTGGATCCAGATCCATGGCTCGGCGAAGGTCTTTCTGCGCCTCCTTGACATCGCCCGTCTTGGCAAGACAGAGGGCCCGCGTCAAATAAGCTTCAGCGTCGCCCGGATTAACCTGCAAGTCCCTTGTGGCAAGCTGAATGGCCTTGATGTATGAGTCCTTGGCACGCGGTTGCATTCCTGGTGTCCATCGATACGCATCCCCCAGGTTGGCCCAAAGCACATAGTATCCGGGCTTCAGCGCTACGGCTTTCTCGTAAGCCTCCGCGGCTTCATGGTAGCGACCGAGGGCGTATTCGAGCGTCCCCAGGTTCGAATAGGCGTCCCCGGTGGGATTCAGATCAATCGACTTCAAGTAAGCGGCCCGGGCCTCATCCGTTCGATCGATCTGTTGAAGGGCGGCCCCGAGATTGTAATAGCCGCGTGCATTATCCGGAGAGAGCCCCACGACACGTTGAAACATCTTGAGGGCCTTGGGATACTGACCGCGTTCGAAATAGAATTTCCCCAGCTTGTTGTATCCGGACCAGTAATCGGGCTGAAGTTGAAGGGCTCGGGCGTAAGTGGTCTCAGCTTCTGAAAGCTTGCCCGCTTTCTCGTAGGCTTCGGCTAATCCGAGTGTCGCATCGGCGGAGTAAGGCTGTTTCGACAGCGCCTGCTGGAATTGTTCGATCCCCTCCACGGCGTGGCCTGTGCGCGTTTTGAGGAGACCGAGGGTCACATGGACCTCCGGCATCCGGGGATCGAGTTGCTCAGCGCGCTGGCACAGGGTGATGGCCTGTTGTGCCCAGGTGGTTTCGTGGCTTAAATCGTACTTGTAGAGATAGGCCCGGCATAGACCCGCCTCAACGAGCGCCGAGTCCGACCCGGTCCTCGCCAATTCCTTGAGCAGGGCAATTCCGCTGTCCACGGAGGACTCATTCTCAAATCGCTGCAAGTAACCCAGCGCCTGGAGGTAGTGATCGTGGGCCGCAGCGGTTTCCAAACCGGTTCGCTGGGGAGGCTCGGTCCGCACCGGAAACTGCAATTGCAGCTTATTCACGACGCTCTGGGCCACGCGATCCTCCAGGGCAAAAAGATCTTCGGCGGAACCGTCCACCGTATCTCCATCAATTTGACTCCGCCTTGATCCACTTAAAAGTGAATAGACCACCCGGAGTCGGTCGCCCACTCGCTGCACGGAAGCGCTCAGAATCAGGTTCGCCCCCAACTCCCTCACAATTCGGGGAAGATCCGTTTCGGGGACCGAGAGGCTTCGAACCATGGCCGGAGTCATCACCTGGACGCCGGAGACGTCTTGCAGGTGGGCGCTCACCACCGCCGCAAAACCCTCTGCAAAAAGCTGCCCGTTGGGGTCGCCGCTCAGATCCTTGAACGGCATGACAATGAGGTGTTTTTGAGCGGGGAGGGAGTCTCGCTGCGAAGTAGGGGACTTCCGGACAACCCAGGACACCAGCAGCACCAGTGCGATCAGAAGCACTCCCAGGAGCTGGTAAAGGTGCTTCCCCAGCCAACCCCCTGTCCGATCAGGTGCAGCCAGGACCGCTTCAATCTCCATCCGCGCATCTCCGATGTCCCGGAGACGATTTCTCAACTCCTTCTGCATGCACCGCTGAAGCAAATCCCGGATGAGGCTCGGGGTCTCGCCGGGCAGCGCCTCCCACTCAGGCTCCTGGGTGAGGATGGCCGCAATCTTGTCCGACCGGGTCTCCCCGTCAAAGGCCTTCCTGCCGCACAACATTTCATAAACGACACAGCCGAACGACCAGATGTCGGTCCTTCTGTCGACGGGCTTGCCCCGCGCTTGTTCCGGACTCATGTAAGCTGCTGTACCCAGAACGGTGCCTTGCGTGGTTCCCTCCACGGTGAGCGTGGGAGATTCCGAAATTTCATCCGTTGTATTCTCCCTATCCGTTCCTTTGGCCAGCCCAAAATCGAGGACCTTGACCTTCCCCTCCGGAGTGATCTTGATGTTCGATGGCTTCAGGTCGCGATGGATAATGCCCTTCTCGTGAGCCGCCTCCAACCCCTCTGCAATCTGCCTGGCAAACTGGAGGCTATCCTGGAGGGACAAGGGGGCGACGGCGATTTTGTCAGCGAGGGTCAGACCGGGAACAAGCTCCAGAACGAGGAAGCGCACCCCCTCGCAGTCCTCAAGTCCATAAATGGCGCCGATGTTCGGGTGATTGAGGGCGGCGAGAAGGCGTGCTTCGCGCTCGAACCGGGACAGCCTCAGGGCATCCCCCGCGAGGGCCTCGGGGATGACCTTGATCGCCACTTCCCGTCCGAGCTTGGTGTCCAGCGCCCTGTAAACCTCACCCATCCCGCCAGCGCCGAGGGAGCCGAGTATTTCGTAGGCACAAAGTCGTGTACCGGTTGTCAGAGCCATACGGTCGAGGAAACCACCCCGTTACTGATTCTCCGCAGAACCAAGCTTCACGGGCCAAACATCAAGTCCGACTCAGCCCATGCGAACTCGCCACAGAACAATCTGGAGCAACCCACCTTGGGCAGAAAGCGGATCAGTCACCATCACGGCGGTTCTGCATCCTGGAATGATTCTTGAAGTGCATTCTACAAAGGAAACGGTCTCAAGGAGGGACGAGTGCGTTTGCTCTCAATCATCAACTCTCCCTCTCCTTGACGCTCACAATTCTATGGGCGGCCGGAATTCCGACACGTGTGAATGCCCCGTATCTGCCGAAAGCCAGGCGTCTTTAAAACGCCAAAAGTGGTAAGTCCGCAAACTGCTTATAGTATGAACCCGCGAACCTTTAACAATCAAGCTTGTTCGTTGAGACTTCGAGGGATAAGGATCGGAGTCGGGAATTAAGGAGGGGTGGAGAAAAGCTTTTCACGCCGCGTCTTCGGAGCGTCTTTGGAGTCTGGCCGCTTGCTGCCGCTTTCACAGTCCGGAGCCAGTGTCGCGCTCACTTCGTCGGCAAAGGACGGGGCGCCGAACCATCGCGCAAGCCGACTTGGGCACTCTAACGGGATGACACTTCATCTTCGGCTATGACGATTTTCGTAACACTCCCTACTCCGCAAGCGTTGCCAAGGCCGGGATGATCCAGTCGATCTCCGCCTTGAGTTTGGCGTAAACCTCGTGGGCCAATACGAGATCGTTCTCGCGTCCCAATTTCTCTAATTTCTGTGCAGCCTCAGTCGCTCCTTTGGCGCCGAAGTTACTCACAGCACCTTTCAGGGTATGGGCTGAACGCTCAAGGGCCTTGCTATTTCCTTGTGTGATTGCACCCCGGATCTCGGACAAGAGTTGGGAGGTACTCTCAAGAAACACATCTCGGATCTCCCTCAGAAAGTCCGGATCTCCATCAGCCAGGGCCAGAATCGCCTCCCTGTCGATGGCTTCCCTTTCGTCGGGACGTGAGGGTGACACCTCGGCCGCGCCTTCGGCTCTCTTCTCGGTTGGCGCTAACGGGGATATCCCCGTGTTCCTCGAACTCGCGGCGGAAATCTGTTTTTCAATTGCCTCGAAGAGCCGGGTGGCTTGAATGGGCTTGGGCACATAGCCGTCCATCCCGGCCGCCAAACAGCGTTCTTCGTCACCCCGAATAGCATGAGCGGTCAAGGCAATGATCGGGACGTGCCCGCCGGTCCCCATTTCTCGTTCCCTGATGGCCGCAGTGGCTTCGAAGCCGTTCATTTCCGGCATTTGCATGTCCATCAGCACAAGGTCGAACGCCTCCGTCTCCATTCGGCGAAGCGTCTCGCGGCCATTGTTCGCCACGACGACGGTGTATCCGTGTTTTTCCAGCATATGGACCGCGACCTTTTGATTGACGACATTGTCCTCAGCCAGAAGAATATGAAGGGGCTTGTGGGGAACCGGCCCGGAATGGTGTGTGACGAGTGGTGATAGACCTTTTTGCATGGGCCGGGCGCTGAGCACGCCCACGATAGCATCGAACAGATCGGAGTGCTTGATTGGCTTCGACAAGTACGTGGAAATGCCCAGATCCCGGCAGCGCAGGGCGTCGCCTCGCTGACCGCCCGAAGTTAACATGATGATTTTGACACCCGCCAGATGGACGTCTTGCTTGATTTGCTCAGCGACCGTAAACCCGTCCATGAGGGGCATGTCCACATCGAGCAGGACCAGCGGAAACGGGGCACTTGATTCCCATGCCTGCTGAAGGGCGATCAAGGCAGCTTTTCCGTTGTCGACTACCGTCGGCCGCATCCGCCAGCTCGTCAGAACGTCATCCAGGATGCGCTGGTTGGTGGCGTTGTCGTCGACCACGAGAACGGGTAGCTCCCTCAAATCCATCGGCCGTATCGTCTCAAAGTGCTCTTCAGCCTTCTCTAGTTCAAAGGATGCCGTGAAGTGAAACGTGCTTCCCCGATTGACTTCGCTCTCGACCCAGATGCGTCCACCCATTGACTCAATGATTCGAGAAGAGATCGCCAGGCCCAGGCCGGTCCCGCCATACTTGCGGGTGGTCGAGTTGTCGGCCTGCGAGAAGGCCTCAAAAATGGTCTGCTGCTTGTCCGCGGGGATGCCGATCCCGGTGTCTGCCACAGCAAAGTGCAGTTGCACCTTGGGTTCCGCCCGGGATTCGACTTCAACGTGGAGAACCACTTCGCCCGCCTCAGTAAATTTGATGGCATTGCCGACCAGATTGACAATGACCTGACGCAGGCGGCCGGCGTCGCCAATGAGAACGTCCGGCACATCCGGTCGCACATGGCAGGCCAGCTCCAGTCCCTTGTCAATTTCTTTCAAGGCCAGTGTCCTGATGATGTTGTCGAGGCTGTCTCGCAGGTTGAACCGGATGGGATCCAACTCGAGTTTGCCCGCCTCGATCTTTGAAAAATCAAGAATGTCATTGATCAGGGACAAGAGGACATTTGCGGAGGACCGGACCAGGCCCAGATATTCCCGTTGCTCTTCGGAGAGATCCGTTTCAAGCGCCAGCTCGGTCATTCCGATAATCCCGTTCATGGGGGTGCGAATCTCGTGGCTCATGGTGGCTAGAAATTCGCTCTTGGCCCGAGAGGCCGCTTCGGCAGCCACCTTCGCCTTTTGCAGCTCTGCCTCTGCCCGCTTGCGCTCGGTAATATCGACATACATCGCATAGATTCCCTCGAGATTCTTCTCCACCAGGATGGGCACCCCGTAAATTTCGACGGGCATCAAGCTTCCGTCTTTTCTCTTCCTCAAGCTCTCCCGGCAGACGACATCCCCCCCCAGCACTGTCCCTGAAAATCCAGAAGCCTCTTCGAAGCATGACTGGGGGACAATGACTTCATTGATGGGCAGCCCCTGAATCTCCTTGAAGGAATACTGAAAGATATTCTCAAAACTCTGATTCACATGCAGGATTTTCTCTTCCTTATCCAGCATGGCGATTCCAATGGGTGCGTTTTCATAGAGCTGCTGAAAGCGCACCTTCTGCAACAGAATCTCGATCTCGGCGCGGGAGCGCTCATCGATTTCCTTCTGCAACTCCCGGGTCCGCCCTATGACCCGATGCTCCAATTCATTGCGGGCCTGTTCAAGCGCCCCGTCTCTCGCCTGGATCTGGCTCAGCATCTCGTTGAACGCGGTGGTGAGCATTCCCAGTTCATCATCACGGTGCTGGCGGGCCCGGACTCCATAATTCTTCTCGACCGAAACCACCCTGGCCGTCTCGGCCAATTCCAGGATCGGCCCGGAGATGACGCGCTGCAATCGGGTGGACAACAGCCCGGCCACCAGAACCGCCATCAACAGGACAAGGCCCATGATCAGCACGTATCGCTTCATCCGGGCGTTCAACTCTTGAAGGTCGGATCGAAGGTAAATCGTCCCGATCCTTTCGCCCTGCAGAACTACAGGTTTGAACAAAACCAGGTGTCCTCCATCGAACCAGACTCCATCCGAGGAAGGCCTTTCCGGCAGGTGCGGCGGGGCGATGTTTCCGCCCGGGTAGGTGGTCAGCACTTTCCCGTCTTCTGTATAAAGGCACGCCGCGACAATCGCCGGGTCAACACGCAGGGCCGAGAGGGTTTCCCCCGCGGCCTGCTGATCGCCGAAACTAAGCGCGGCGGTGCTGTTGTTGGCGATCATTTCTGCCATCGTGGACAGATTCCGCAGGGCCGCCCTGCGAGATACGATCACATCGTAGGCTCCAAAAGCCACGCAGGCCAGTACCAGCGCCGCCGCACTGGTCAGCGTGATTATCAAGGCGAGCTTTCGACTTATGGAGATGTCCCGGAAGGAGCGCATCTTAGCGACCCCCCGTGAAATACGACTTCAGGACGGGCCCGGACGGGGTCATCAACGTCGCGCCGAGCCTTACAACAGCCCGAGCGGGGACCTCTTCAATGATCTGAAAACGCGCCATAGAGTCGTCCTGCTTAATATGAGTGATCCCTCCGTCAGACGACGGATGGTGGCTATACCATGCATTCACTTATCGGCATTCAGTGAGAGAAGCTTTAGAGCGTTGATTGAATCGACGTCAGCATTGAAATGGCGACACCCATCGATCCTACTCCCGGGGATCCGACATTTCGTGGACTTCACTGGCGAGCACGCCTTCACTTGCCTTATCAACAGGATTGGTCGTAACAGGGGCCAAAAAATTCATTATCAGGAGGCCAGGAAAACAGGAGGTTATAAAGCTTCAATCTGAGGAGAATGGGATGATCCTGCCACGGGGGCTTTACGTCGACGACCAATCCACTGGTTTCCCGGATTCCTAATAATATCTGGTTTGGGTACCGGTTCACCCAGAGAAGGGGATATACTATGGAGGAGAAATGAGGGGGAGGGAGGGTTTCCATTCTCCCTTGCCCGTCATTGAGGGGGCTTACCACTCCCGTTTCAGCACACTGGTGACTGAACGGTGAAGACTTGAGAAATCCGCTCTCTGCCATCGAAAGGGAGCTTGAGCGTAACTCCACACGAGCAGGTATTGCCCAGCCAGAGATCGATTTCTTAGACTTTCCAGACAGCGCAGCCCTCGAGCGATTTGATCATGCAAGGGACTCGTTCCGTCAAATGCCTTCATTCCGGTGCCATCATGAAAAACAGACTGGTCTATCTTCTTCTCATTTTGAGTTTATGTTTCTTTGCTGGCTGCAACTCCCAAAATGCGCAGTCTTCCGGACACATCGAGCAAACAGATCGACAACCTGCCGTCGCAGGACAATTCTATCCGGCCGAGAGAGAACATTTGGAGACCATGCTCCACCAGTTGTTCTCAAAAGCCGTTCCCGCAAAGCATCTTAAAAACGTGATCGCCATTATTTCTCCGCACGCGGGTTATCCCTACTCCGGAGAGGTGGCCGCTTCGGGTTTTAATCAAATCGATCCGGAAAAGGAATACGACAACATTTTCATTTTGGGTCCCAGCCACCACATTGGCTTTGAGGGCGCCTCTATTTACTCCAAAGGCAATTTTGTCACGCCGCTGGGAACGGTCAAGGTCAACACCAGGCTTGCCCAGGAACTCGTCCGGAAACACAAATTCCTTTCAGACCGGGTTGATGCTCATCAGGCGGAGCACAGCATCGAAGTGCAGCTTCCCTTTTTGCAGATGGTGATGAAGAAGGACTTCAGGATTGTTCCCGTCATCGTAGGCTCCGGGTCAGCCGAAATGTACGCGCAGATCGCGGAAGCCCTGCGCCCATACTTGAATACGAGAAACCTCTTCGTGATCAGCACTGATTTCTCTCACTATCCGGCTTACGCTGATGCGGTTACCGTCGACAAGGCCACGGGCGATGCCGTGTTGACTAATTCCGCCGGAAACCTGATGAAGACCGTCAGGGCCAACGCCCTGAAAAGCATCCCCAACCTGGCCACCAGCATGTGCGGGCTATCGGGCGTGCTGACGTTGCTGTATATGACGCAAGACAATTCCCGGGTGACCTACACGCCGATTCAATACAAGAATTCGGGAGATGCGGATCCCGGCATGAGACAGCAGGTCGTCGGGTATTACGCCATCGCTGTGTCACTCCAGGAGGGGGCCCCCGGTGGCGGCTTCGGCCTGACCGATAAGGAAAAGGGGGAATTATTGGGAATCGCGCGGTCGGCCCTCGATCAGTACCTCAGGAATCGGCGGGTCCCTGAGATTGATGCGTCCATTTTCTCTGAAAACATCAGGACGAAGACCGGCGCCTTTGTGACGCTGAATAAGAACGACCAGTTGAGAGGATGCATCGGACGATTTGATGCGAGCGAGCCGTTGTACAAGGTGGTCCAGCAAATGGCCGTTGCCGCAGCAACGGAAGATCCCCGCTTCGGTCCCGTGGAATCCGCAGAATTGAACAAACTTGAAATCGAAATCTCAGTGCTCACCCCGTTGCGGCGCATCCACTCCATCGATGAGATTGAAATGGGCAAGCACGGCATCTATCTCCGCAGGGGAATGAAGTCAGGAACGTTTCTGCCGCAGGTGGCCACCGATACGCACTGGACGAAGGAAGAGTTCCTGGGTCATTGCGCCCAGGACAAAGCGGGCCTGGGCTGGAACGGGTGGAAAGACGCGGAAATCTACGTCTACGAGGCGATCGTGTTCAGTGAAAAAGAAATCCTGAAACATTGACCTGAATTCCGGGATTTGCCCGGGGCCAATTCTCGGAAATCCGGCTTGCCACCCCTTCAACGATCCGGCGATCCCGGGTGCTATCTTTATGGTTCATTCGAGTGTCGACAGAAGGATCATGCTTGCCATCGGCGCAGTTGGCTTTACGTCGATCATGACGCAGACGATCCTGTTGCGTGAATTTCTGTCGGTATTTTCCGGGAATGAACTGGTCATCGGGATTGTGCTGGCCAGCTGGATGATTCTGACCGGGGTGGGGTCATTTCTGGGACGGTTCGCCGGCAAGGCGAAACATCGGCTGGACCTCATCATCATTTTGTTCCTTCTGACTGCCCTGCTTCCAATCGTCACCGTCTTCCTCCTGAGCTATCTCAGAAATCTTGTTTTCCCTGTGGGCGCCCTGATTGGGCTGGTCGAAAGCCTGTACAGCTCATTTCTGCTCCTGCTCCCTTACTGCGTGATTTCAGGCCTCCTCTTCACCCTCTTTGCACAGACCGCCTCGGAACAGGGGAATTCCAATCTCATCGCCAGCGTGTACTGCTGGGAATCCCTGGGGAGTATCGTGGGCGGCTTTCTGTTCAACCTCGTGATCGTTTTCCTGCTTTCGACCTTTCAAGCCCTCCTCCTCCTCGCTGTCTTTAACCTCAGTGTCTGTTTCTCTGTCTCCTTGAAATATGGGAGGCCGGCCTTCAGGTACGCCCTCCCGCTCGTGGGAGGTCTGGTTGTGGTGCTGGCTTTAACGGTCAACCTGGATGCACTTTCGAAGCGGTTCCTGTTCCGGAATCAGGAACTCCTTTTTTACCTGGACACCCCTTACGGCAACCTAACCCTCACCCAACAAGGGGAGCAAAGGAACTTTTACGAGAACAGTGTCCTTCTTTTCTCCACAAATGATGTGATGTCGAATGAAGAAGCGGTTCACTATGCCATGGTCCAACATCCACGTCCCCGCAACGTCCTCCTCATCTCGGGCGGCATTTCAGGGACGATCCGGGAGATCCTGAAGTATGATGTGGATCGAATCGATTATGTGGAGCTCAATCCCTGGCTCATCGAGATGGGGAGAGACTATACCTCCGCATTAACGAGTCCCAAACTTCATGTCTTCACGGACGATGCCCGGAGATTCCTCAGAGATGCGGACGGACACTACGACGTCGCCTTAGTCAATGTGCCCGATCCGGTGACCGCGCAAATTAACCGGTACTATACCGTAGAGTTTCTTCGGCAGCTCAAGATGAAGCTGAATGCGGAGGCAGTGGTCTCCTTCAGCCTGCTCCCGTCGGTGGACTACCAGGGTGCGGAAGCCCGGCTGCTCAGTTCCATCATGAACAATACGCTGCGCACGGCGTTCAAGAATGTGCTGATTGTCCCCGGGCTGCGAAATTACTATCTCGCCTCCGACGCTCCGTTGGACATCGAAATCACCCGCAGGATTGAACAGCGCCACATCGCCAACAGCTATGTGAATTCCAGTTATGTCGACGATCTCTCCTTGCGCCAAAGAAGTGATGCCATGGTCCGGGATCTCTCAGGGCGGACCGTCTTGAACAGAGATTTTGCTCCCATCGCCTACTATCGCCAATTAATGTACTGGCTCAGCTCCCTGCAGTTCAGTCCCTGGATCCCGGGCGGCGTCTTGATCGTTCTTCTCGCGCTCGTGACGGCGAAGCTCAATACGATCAGCTTCGGATTGTTTACGGGGGGATTCGCGGCCTCCTCCATGGAACTTCTGCTGCTGATTTCGTTTCAAATCCTTTATGGGTACGTCTATCAGGCCACCGGCTTGATCATTACCCTGTTCATGGCGGGGCTTGCGGCGGGATCCTTTTACGGACAGAAACGATCCAGGCCTTTTGGTGTTCCGGGATTCATTGGTACCCAGTGCGCCATTGGCGTCTATTGCCTGCTGCTCCCCATCGTCCTTTTGATATTGAAGGGAGCCCATCTGGGGGACTTCATAATTCACGCCATCTTCGTCCTCCTCACCTTTGCGGTGGCAGCGCTCGTCGGCCTGCAGTTCTCCATCGCCTCAGCCCTTCGGAGGGGAAAAATTGAGTCGGTGGCCTCAGAACTGTACAGCATCGACCTCATAGGCTCGGCCATCGGCGCCCTGGTTGTCTCGACCTTCCTGGTCCCGCTCCTGGGCATTGCGAAAGTCAGTCTTGTCGTCGCATCCCTGAGCTTGCTGAGTGCCGTCGTGACGACGCTCAATAGAAACCGATCCACCGTTTTTTCAGAGAGTGAGTTGGCCCATGTGTGAACTAATCGAACAGAAGAATTTGACTCGAAGACGATTCAATAAGTACTGTGTCCTGGGGATGGGGGCGTGTCTTGTCGGGCTGGACTGGCTGGAGCATCTCACCGGCACCTCGAATGTACTTCTGGGCTCTGAAGGTCCCGGGAAATGGAGCAAGGAAGCCCTTTTCTATTCAAGAACAGGCAATACCATCACCTGTCTGAAATGCCCCAACTACTGCCAACTGGGACTGGATGACACCGGGAAGTGTCGCAACCGGGTGAGCTACCAGGGAAAGCTTTACACGATTGCCTATGGAAATCCCTGCGCAGTTCACATTGATCCCATCGAAAAGAAACCGCTCTATCATTTTCTTCCTACCACCCGGGCCTTCTCGATCGCTGCGGCCGGATGCAATTTCCGGTGCCTGAACTGCCAGAACTGGCAAATTTCCCAAGTCAGCCCAAAGGAAACAGCCAATGCGGATTTAATGCCCCAAGCTGTGGTTGACCAGTGTGTCAATTCGGGTTGTGAATCGATTGCGTATACCTATTCGGAGCCAATTTCATTTTACGAATATGTGCTGGATACGGCAAAGCTTGCCCGCGCGAAAAAAATTAGAAATGTTTTTAAGTCGAATGGCTACATCAATCAAGAACCCCTCCGCCTGCTGTGTAAGAATCTCGACGCGGCCAATATCGATTTGAAGTGCTTTGAGGATGGGACCTACGCCCGATTGTCCGGGGGCAAACTGGCGCCCATCCTGAATACCCTCAAGACCTTGAAGCAAGAGGGCGTGTGGCTGGAAATCACAAATCTGGTCGTCCCGAGCTGGACCGACAATCTTGACATGATCAAGAGGATGAGCGACTGGCTGGCGGCCAACGGACTGGCCGATTGCCCCCTGCACTTCACACGGTTTTCTCCACTCTATAAACTCAGCCAGCTCCCCATGACCCCTGTTTCGACCCTCGACAAAGCGAGAGAAATCGCCATGCAAGCAGGAATGCACTATGTGTACGTCGGCAATGTCCCCGGGCATGCTGCCGAAAATACTTACTGCCATGGATGCAAGAAGCTGCTCATGGAGCGAAAAGGATTCCGGATTTACGCCAACAACATGGCTGCCGGCAAGTGCAAGTTCTGTGGTGAAAGAATTCCGGGGGTCTGGACCTAGTGGACGGAATCTGAAATCAGGCACAATTTAAACTTCCCCTCCAACTCCTTGAAAAGAATTCTCTAATGCTCCTCTGAAAAAATCCGATAACAATGGACGGGTAGGAGTGTTTTCGCAAGCCTTCGGGCCGCGCTGCTGCTCGGTTACGTCTGTTTTTCAGAAAAGCTGAATCTCATCTCAAGCTCGCTTTCGGAACCTCTTCGACCCCCACAACCAGCGAACCTTCTTAGGGTCAGTTCATAGTCAAAGGTCATCGCATGAAATCAGTTCTTGCCATCGATAAGCGGACCCACCCTCCCTCCATGCCTCGACTCCTCCTTTTGGTGTTTTTCATCCTGGCGGTGAGCATTGGGGCTTCCGGTTACTATTACTATTCCAACCAGCGAAAAGATATCAAACAAAGCAGTGCCGAAGAGCTTTCCGCCATCGCCGAGTTGAAGGTCAACGGGATTGTGAGTTGGCGGAAGGCTCGACTGGGAGATGCCGACGTTATCTTTGGGGGTCCCTGGACTGCCGCCCGGATCCAGCAGTTTCTCAACGACCCGTCTTCCGTTGCCCTGCAACAGGAAATCCTGACGTGGATGGAATCCAGAAGGAAGAACTATCAATACAACTCTGCTTTTTTATTCGACGCCCTGGGAAACATCAGGTTATCTGCCAACCCGGAGGATGAACGGATCCACCCCCTCACGATCGATCTCGTAAAGCAAGCCTTGAGCACCCGCCACGCAATTCTGTCGGACATTCGGGAATCGAACCAAGGAAAGGATCTTGATATCGATCTGATTGCACCCCTTGTCCTGGGGAAGGGCTCGGAAAAGATTCTGGTGGGTGCTCTCCTTTTCCGAATCGACCCTCGCACCATCCTATACCCGCTCATCCAGACGTGGCCCACGCCCAGTAAGAGTGGTGAAACCCTGCTCGTTCGTCGCGAGGGGAAAGACGTTTTGTTTTTGAATGATCTGCGCCACCGCAGGAATGCTTCCCCAGCCCTCCGAATCCCTCTTACCAAGCTGGAGGTCCCGGCTGTTCAGGCGGCATTGGGCCAGGAAGGAACAGTGGAGGGGGTGGATTACCGCGGCGTCAAGGTGCTCGCGGTCAAACGCGTCATCCCTGATTCATCCTGGGCGATGGTTTCTAAGGTGGACATAGATGAAGTCTACCGGCCCCTCTACGAGCGAGCGCGCTGGGTCATTGCGTTCGTGGGGATTCTGATCCTCTCCGCCGCCTTGTGTCTGGGATTCATTTGGAGACAGCAGACAGCCCGTTTCTATCTCAAAGGATACCAGGCGGAACTGGCACGGCGGTTGACCGAGCAGAGGATGAAAGAGAGCGAGGCGCGCTATCGCTCTTTGTTCGAGAACATGCTTGAAGGATACGCCTACTGCCGGATGATCTTTGAACACGATCAGCCCCAAGATTTCATCTATCTCGATGTCAATCGTGCCTTCGAGCAATTGACCGGCCTGAAGAATGTCGTTGGGAAAAGGGTCACCGAGGTGATTCCGGGGATACGGAGGACCACTCCGGAATTATTCGAGGCTTATGGCCGGGTGGCATCGACGGGCAAGCCGGAAACATTTGAGATTTATGTTGAGGGCCTGGGAATCTGGTTTTCGATCTCCGTATACAGTCCGCAAAGAGATTGCTTTGTCGCCGTTTTCGAAAACATCACGGAGCGCAAGCGCGCCGATACTGCGTTGCGTCACAGTGAGGCGCAATTCCGCACCGCCTTCGATGACGCGCCCGTCGGCATGTGCTTGACCACTCCTGAGGGCCGTCTCCTGCGGGTTAACCAAGCCCTCTGCCAATTCCTCGGATACACGGAGCCGGACCTGCTGGCCAGGGGTTTTGACGAGGTGACGCACCCGGACGACCGGGAGAACAGCCTCGAAGGCTTAAAGCGCGTGCTATCCGGAAAGGCAGAATCCGCCGATTTTGAGAAGCGATACCTCCGCCGGGACGGACAGCCCATCTGGGCGTTTGTGAGAACTTTTCTCCTGAGGGACGCGAACCACCAACCCGTCCATTTCATCACGCACATCCTGGACATCAATGAGCGCAAGCGCTCGGAGGAAGAGGTCCGCCGATTGAACATTGAACTGGAACAACGTGTGCTCGACCGCACCACCCGGCTGGAAGCGGCCAACCAGGAACTGGAGGCGTTCGCATATTCCGTCTCCCACGACCTTCGCGCTCCGCTGCGTGCCATGGATGGATTCTCGCGCATCCTGCTGAGTGATTACAGCTCCCAGCTTGCCTTCGAGGCCAAGCGCTATCTTCAATTGGTACGGGACAACGCCCGGCAGATGGGTCATTTAATCGATGACCTGCTCGCCTTCTCGAGGCTCAGCCGTCAAAACCTGAATAAGCAAGTGGTCCGGCCACAAGATCTGGTCAACCAGTCTATCGAAGATCTACGCCCCGAGCAGGATGGCCGGAAGGTGGAAATCAAGGTGGGGTCCTTGCCCGCCTGCCACGCCGATTCACCCCTGCTCAAACAGGTCTTCATGAACCTGCTATCCAATGCGCTCAAATTTACCCGTAAACGCGAGTTGGCCGGCATTGAAATTGGCTGCCAGAGTCGAAATGGCGGGGCCACCTATTATGTCAAGGACAACGGCGTGGGCTTTGACATGCAGTATGCACAGAAATTATTCGGTGTTTTTCAACGGCTGCATCGCTTGGAAGAATATGAAGGCACCGGCGTGGGGCTGGCGATCGTGCAGCGGATTATCTCTCGCCATGGAGGGCGCGTTTGGGCCGAGGCCGCGTTGGACCAGGGAGCAACTTTCTATTTTACTTTGGAGGGAGAGACGAGCCATGAGTGAAAGACCTGTGGAAATCCTGCTGGTGGAAGATAACCCGAATGACGTGGAACTCACCCTGCATGCTTTCAAGAAACACAATCTTTCCAATCGAGTCCACGTCACGCGCGATGGCGTTGAGGCCCTGGACTATATCTTTGGCTCAGGGGCCTATCAGGGCCGGAACATCGAGGACAAACCCAAGGTGATCCTGCTCGATTTGAAACTGCCCAAGGTGGATGGGATCGAAGTCCTCCGCAAGATCAAGGCCGACGCGAGGACCCGGGCCATCCCCGTGGTCGTCTTGACCTCCTCCCATGAAGAGCGCGATATCGTGGAAACTTACAATCTGGGGGTCAACAGCTACATTGTCAAACCCGTCGACTTCGAACAGTTCACCGAAGCCGTTCGGGAGGTAGGCCTTTACTGGCTGCTCCTCAATCGGCCCCCCATCTTTAATCCGAACGGCTAGGCCGTGATGCAAGGCCGTATTGAGGTCGAGCGAATCGAATTAGAAACCCCGAGGTGACCGATGTCTGTCCCAATCAAGGTTTTGTTGCTGGAGGACAGTGTCTCTGACACTGAACTCATATTGCATGAGTTGCGCAACGCCGGCTTCGACCCCCAATGGGAGCGCGTGGATACCGAAGCGGATTTCCTGACCCATCTCAGTCCTGCACCGGACATCATCCTTGCCGATTTCAAACTCCCCCAATTCGACGGAACTCGCGCCCTTCGACTGTTGCGAGAACGGGGATTGGATATTCCCTTCATTCTCGTCTCAGGATCCATCGGAGAAGACCTTGCAGTTTCCGTTTTGAAAGCAGGCGCCTCTGATTACCTGCTCAAAGACCGCCTCGCTCGATTGGGCCAGGCCGTCGGTCATGCGCTGGAGCAAAAAAAAGCGCAGGAGGAGAAACGCCGGGCCGAACAGGCCCTGATTGACAATGAAAAGCGCTTTCGCACCTTGATCGAACATAGTTCGGACACCATTTGCCTGGTGGCTCCCGAGGGGACCTTCTTGTATGCCGGGCCTTCTTCCGCTCGAGTCATCGGCTACCAGGAAGAGGAGTTGGTCGGCCGAAACGTGCTCGAATTCATCCATCCGGACGATCGGGAGCTTACACTGGCGATCCTGACGGAACTGGTGAATACGCCGGGTGACAGGGCAACGGCGCAATATCGATTCAAGCATAAGAATGGCTCCTGGCTCTGGATCGAAGGGGTCGCCTGTAATATGGTGGATGAACCCAGTATCCGGGCGATCGTGGTCAGCTATCGCGATATTTCAACCCGCAAGCGGACGGAAGAGAGCTTGAAGCAAGCCTTGGCCTGGTATGAAGCGATCTTTGAAGGCTCACGGGATGCCATCTTCATCAGTGATGCCGAGTCGAGATTTATTGCCGTCAACCAGGCCGCCTGCGAATTGACGGGATATTCGAGGAAGGAACTCCTGGGCATGCGAATTCCCGATCTCCATGAGCCGAGTGATCTCGAGGCTTATGAGAAATATCACGACCGCATCATGGTGGGTGTGGATATTGTGGACGAGGCCAAGGTCTTGCGAAGAGACGGCAGCAAGGTGGATACCGAATTCAACAATCGCCGCATCCTCATCAACGAGGTTCCTTTCATTCATAGTGTGGCCCGCGATGTTACAGACCGAAAGCGCGCGGAAGAAGCCCTGAGGCGCAGCCATGAGTTCCGTGACAGGGTCATGGAAAGCGCCACCAATTCGATTTTCGCCGTTGACCTGAAGGGGAAGTTTACACTCGCCAACAAGCGAACATCCCGGATCACCGGCTACGAGCCGGACGAATTCATCGGGATGTCATTTCACCGGCTTTACTCACCTGAGGTTTTGCCTGGCCTTGTGGAGCAGTTTAAGCGGCTGGTGACCGACCGAATTTCCATTTCGCAGTACGAGACTGATCTCATCCGGAAAGATGGGACAACCATTACCATCTCCTTCAGTCTTGCTCCCCTATTGGAGAACGGACAAGTCGTGGGCGTGGTCGGAACGTCGGAAGACATTACCGAGCGCAAGCGCGGAGAGGAAGCGCTGCGACTGGCCGAGAACAAGTATCGCTCCATTTTTGAGAACACCATCGAAGGCATCTTTCAATCGACCCCGGAGGGTCGTTACCTCAGTGTCAACCCGGCCCTCGCCAGGATCCATGGGTTCGAGTCCCCTGAGGAAATGATGTCCTCCATAACCGACATTGGACATCAACTCTACGTCGATTCCAACCAGCGGGCAGAGTTCAAGCGCCTCCTGGAGGTAAGTGGCTATGTGAAAGATCTGGAGATTCAGACCCGCCGGAAAGACGGAACCCGGATTTCGACCTCAGTGAACGCTCGCACCCTTCGCGATGCAAGCGGTGCGGTAATGTGCTATGAAGGGACCGTTGAGGACATCACGGAGCGCAAGCGCGCGGAGGAAGCACTCAAAACGCAGGCACAAGTGCTCCAGAACATGGTTGAAGGCGTGTGCGTCACGGAAGAGGGAACCCATATCACGTTCACCAACCCCCGATTCAACGCCATGTTCGGATATGAGCCAGGAGAGTTGATCGGAGAACATGCGTCCATCTTGCATCATTGTTCAGCCGAAGAGAGTGCGCAGCTCCATGACGAGATTGCACATCGACTCCAGACCGGGTCGCTGTGGGAGGGAGAATGCCTGAACACCAAGAAAGATGGGACGCACTTTGTCACTTCAGCCCGGATTAGCCGAATGGAAATTTCAGGCAAGGATTGTTGGATCTCTGTTCAAGAAGATATAACTGAGCGCAAGCGGGCGGAGGAGGAACGTCTCAAGCTTTTTCGTGCCGTGGAACAGAGTCCGGACTCGGTGGTCGTTACCGATACGCAAGGGAACATCGAGTATGTGAATCCCAAATTTACTCAAATCACCGGGTACTCGTCGGCAGAAGCCCTGGGACAAAATCCCCGCATTTTGAAATCCGGCGAACTATCCCCGGAAAAATACCAGGAGCTGTGGAAAACCATTACCAGCGGCCATGATTGGCGCGGCGAATTTCATAACAAGAAGAAAAATGGCGAGCTCTACTGGGAATATGCCACGATCTCTCCCATCAAGAACGCCCAGGGCGACATCACTCATTTCCTGGCCATCAAGGAAGACCTCTCAGTACGAAAAAGTCTGGAGGAACAACTCCGGCAATCGCAAAAAATGGACGCCATTGGAAGACTGGCGGGAGGAGTGGCCCATGACTTCAATAACCTGCTCACGGCGATTCTCGGGTATTCCGAGATGATGGAGACGAAGTTGAAGGCCAACGATCCCCTGTGCTCCAGTGTCCGGGAGATCCGTAACGCGGGAGAGCGCGCGGCCACCCTCGTTCGTCAACTCCTCGCCTTCAGCCGGAAACAGATGCTTCAAACGAAGGTCTTGAATCTGAATCAAGTCGTCGGGGAGTTGGACAAGATGCTCCGCCGGCTGATTGGCGAGGATATCGATCTCGTCACGCTCTTAGACCCCAAGGTGGGCCAAATCAGGGCCGATGTGGGCCAAATCGAGCAGGTGGTGGTGAATCTGGCCGTCAATTCCCGCGATGCAATGCCCAAAGGGGGAAAGTTGACCATCGAAACGGCCAACGTCGAACTCGACGAGAATTACGCCGGCACTCATGTGGATGTCGAACCCGGTCCCTATGTGATGCTGTCGGTCAGCGACACCGGCTGCGGGATTGATCCGGCCATTCGGTTGCGGATCTTTGAGCCCTTCTTCACGACCAAGGAGACGGGAAAGGGAACGGGTTTGGGCCTTTCGACGGTCTATGGAATTGTCAATCAGAGCGGGGGAAGTATCTCGGTTTACAGCGAACCCGGGGAGGGGACGACCTTCAAAATCTATTTGCCTCGTGTCGATGAACCCATCGAACCGGTGGCCCGATACCCAAAGGGAGAAGAAGCCTCCCGGGGCACGGAAACGATCTTGATCGTGGAGGACGATGCGCTGGTACGCAAATTGGCCACTGAAACGTTGAACAGATTTGGCTACCAGGTCCTGGAGGCGGCCCATGGCGAAGAGGCCCTTCGAATTTGCCGAACACACGAGGGGACCATTCATTTGCTGTTGACCGACGTCATCATGCCCGGCATGACGGGGCGAGAGTTGGCCGGCCGGATCGAACCGCTGTTCGCCAAGATTAAGGTGCTCTATATGTCGGGTTACACCGATAATGCCATCCTGCGCCAGGGCCGGCTTGATCCGGACATGAGCTTCCTTCAGAAGCCCTTCACCCCCAGCATCCTGCTGCACAAAGTCCGCGAGGTGCTGGATCAGGAGTTGTCACGGGTTCAGTAATCCAAGCGTCGTGCCGGATGTCCCAGAGGATGGTCATTGGGATTTGCCTCGCGTTGTAGGCCGGGTCCCCTGACCCGGCGGTGCGTTGCAGGATAATTCTCCAATAAGATTCCATCCGTGGGGGTGCGCCGCGTGGGGGCACGCGGCCTACAACAAATTCAAGAAAGCCTCGTTAAGGCGGGCTTGTCCAGCCTCGTCGTAGCGGGATGGCACCCACTCGATCCGCCACAGGCGATGTGCCGATCAGAAATGTCCAGCCGGGTCTGATGCCCATCGCTTTGACATGCGAATGGAAGATTGCGCGACGATCTCATCTCTCATCACATTTCAGATTGCGCGATTCGGATGATTGACAGGTTGAAAACACAGTGATAGGGTTCGACAAAGTGCCCGGGTGGAGACAGACGATGTCGCAAAAACCTTTGGTGCCGACTTTTGGTGATCACGCTGGGAAGCCGACGGTCTTCGAGCCGAACGATCTGGCTTTTTCTGGTGATGATCTCGCTATCCGTCAAGCGACCGTTTCATCCGCCTTGGCGGGTATTTTTCGCGGCAAGTTTTGTGATGCGATCCTGCCTAACCGGAAGGCGACCACCTTCAAAAAGGGCGACGTCATCTACAATGTGGGAGAGAAGGACAGAATCTTCTTCTTCTTGGTGAGCGGATTTGTCAAACTAGGAACGATTACTGCCGACGGCCACGAACTCATCTACGATGTTCGTAAAGGTGGAGATGTCGTCGGAGAACTCTGTGCATGTCAGCACGAAAGACCGGACAGGGCCGTAGCGCTGGAAGACACCGAGGCCATTCCGGTCCCATACAACGAAGTGATCGAAGTTTTGCGAAAGCAGCCTGACTTGCTGGATCGTTTGGTGGAAGTATTTTGCGGGGCGCTGATCGAAGCCTACGAGCAAGTCAACACCCTGGCGGTGGATGACATCGTTCATCGACTGGTTAAGGCCCTGCTTAAATTGGCCGCGAAGATCGGCCATCGCTCGGGACACATGGTGGACATTCCGACCTATTTCACGCAGGAAGAAATCTCGCAGATTGTGGCAGCTCGCCGGGAAAGGGTTTCAACGGCGCTCAATTTTTTGCGCCGTCGTGGCATGGTGCGCTATTCGAACCACGGCCACCTGACCCTGGACATCAAGGCTCTCGAAAGCTACGGCGGTTGAGGGCCGGTCCGTTTCGACCTATCGCATACTCCTCCCATTAGTTACCCAAGTAACAGACTCGCATTGGCGAGAGTGTTAAATTCTGCCCCGACGGATTCCATCCCGAACGGAAATAAAGGCCGACTTGAGAGTGAAATCCCAAAGGAGGAGGCTCTGGCAATGAATAAGAAATTAGCTTTCTTGATCATCCTTGCTTGTTTCCTGGTCTGCTTTGCCCTCGGATCTCCGCGAGGGAGAGCGGCGCAGAAAGAGAGTGCACAAGTCCCCGGTTTCGATGAAACGATCCTAAAGAATTCGCAACAGATGATGGAGAAGGGGAGACAAATCTTTCGCTATGACACGTTCGGAAGCGAGGCCTTCTGGGGCGATGCCTTACAGCTGCACCGTGCGATTGCAGGCGTAAAGAATGGAGGGGTGGGCGACGGAGTGAGTCCCAAGACCGCCCTGTCCGTCGGCCTGAAGGTCGACGCGGATGCTTTGCCTGATTCGCTCCAGCAACAGCTCAAACAGGGAAAGGTCAACCTCGACGATCCCGCCACGACCTTGGCATTACTAAAGCTCAATGCCGTTGTCGGAGTGACAGGACTTTTTGACACGAAAGGGAATCTTCGCTCGATGGGGATTCAGTGTGCTTTCTGTCATGCTACCGTGGACGACTCGTTGGCGCCGGGAATCGGAAAGCGGTTGGACGGCTGGGCGAATCGCGATTTGAACGTTGGCGCGATCGTTTCCCTGGCCCCTAATCCAAAGCCCTTCACGGACCTGCTTGATATGGATGTCGAGACTCTCAAGAAAGTCCTTGCGAGCTGGGGTCCAGGGTGCTTTGACGCCGAGCTGGACAAGGATGGAAAGGCTCTCCGGCCGGATGGCAAGCGGGCCTGTACTTTGATTCCCCCGGCGTTTGGGCTGGCCGGCGTGAACCTGCATACATGGACGGGGTTCGGCTCTGTAACTTACTGGAATGCGTATGTCGCTGCCACAGAAATGCACGGCTCAGGCACATTCTTCGACGCCCGACTGAACAATCCGGGGCAGTATCCGGTGGCTGCAAAGAGCGGGTCCGGTAACACGCGCGGGATCCCAGATGAAGTCACCTCGAAGCTCGCCGCACTCCACTTTTACCAGCTGGCCATCCCGGCGCCGAAAGCTGTGGATGGCAGCTTCAACAAGAGCGCGGCGGCTCAGGGGAAGGCAATCTTCAACGGCAAAGGAAAATGCTCCGAATGCCACGTCCCGCCGTTATTTACTGAGCCTGGGAACAATCTCCATGCACCCACCGAAATAGGTGTGGATTCCTTTCAGGCGGACCGCTCGCCGACGCACATGTACCGGACCGCTCCGCTGGCCGGTCTCTGGAGCCATGCCAAGGGCGGCTTCTACCATGACGGGCGATTTGCAGCGCTGCGTGATGTGGTCGAACACTATAACCAGTTGTTCAGCTTGAGCCTGAGCGAACAGGAAAAGAAGGACTTGGTCGAATATCTGAAATCGTTGTAGGCGCTTCGAGCTCGCAGGCTGACGGCGGTAGCTTCGCCCGGCAGAATGCGCAATTCACGTTTGTGAGAACCATGACCGCGATGGAGAAATCGCTGCAGATGTGGTCCGGCGAGAGGGGGTTTGTGTACCACCAAATGCTGGGCATGTTCATTGACGGCTTGGCCGCGCCGATTTACTACATCGCGGGTCCTCCCGGCGTGGGGGCGGTCATGCAAGCCTTGCTCGTCGAGGCAGCAATCAGTGAAGCCTCCATTCGGGATGAGGAGTTTGCGGGCTATTGAATGACGAACGTTCCTGAGATCCTGGGCTTTGCCGGGACGGCAGTGGTGGCCAGCGCCTACGTGCCGCAGATTATCCATTTACACAAGGAACATTGCTCCGCCGGCATCAGTCTGAAGGCTTATTCTCTTTGGTGTATCTCCTCTGCCCTGTTTCTGATCCATGCTGTCATGATCCGTGACGCCGTGTTCACCGTCGTCCAGCTGGTCAATCTAATGGCCATCGCCGTCATCCTAATCCTCGCAAAACGATACGGAAGGCATGTGTGCTTGACACATCTCAGAGGCTTGAAGTGGGGCGCAGGACCGAGGGACGCCGCCCAGCAACCGGTTGCACCGAGCGCGGGCAAGATGACGGGCCAAGATTGTTGAGACCAAGCCCCGGCAATTCGCTATCTTGCTGTTGTAGGCCGGGTCCCCCGACCCGGCGACGAGTTGCGATATAATCATCCAAACTGATTCCATCCGTGGGAGGGTGCGCCGCATGGGGGCACGCGGCCTACAACAAATTCAAGAAAGCCTCGTTAGGGCGGGCCTGTCCAGTCCTTCTGTTGTATGCCCGGTCCGCTGACCCGGTGCTTAGCTTCATTCTTTCCCAAGCAATTGGTGTTCCGCCATGACGGGTGGTCGACAACTATCATTTCCCGCCGCGCAATATCTTCACCCCATTCTCGCCATAAACGATTCGACCGCCGTAAGGCCAATCTTCCCGGCGCTCAACCAACCCCGCCCGAACCGGATTTTGGCGTATATACTCCCATTTCTTTGCCTCGCTCTCATCGCGGCGCATGAGGTGGTCAAAGAAGCCCTCTTGCCACTTGAAATTCCTTTGACCCGTCACAGCCTTCAGTGCCTTGATCCATTGACCGAGCGCAGTGCCATGGTGCCCTTGATGGGCAATGAGGTGAAGGTGGTCGGGCATCAACATGTATTGCGTCGGCCACCATTCATAACGTTTCGGGCTGTCGAGCAGGAACGACACCATCCGCTCGTCCATTGGTTTATTCGCCAAAACACAGAGACGCCCTTCCACACAGAGAGTCAGGTAATAGCGTGGGGACGGGTTCCGTGCCCAAACGAACTGAAGTCGACGCAAACGCCTTGGTAGGTTCTTCCGTTGATCACTGCTCTTGTTCATTGGATCCCCCTTGTAGACCGTCGGCCCGGACGGACTGATCCGGCGTGAGTTTCAATTTGATGTTTATTAAAGGGGGGTGCCGCGTGGGACCGGATTTGTACACCCCTGCCGTTGCAGGCCGACAGCCTGTCATATGAAATGATGAGAAGTTGATTCTGAGTTTGGTACAATGCCCGAAACTTGGAGTCACCCATGAAGAAGCGCTTGAGCATCCTCAAGGTTTGTGTCTCGCTGGTCGGGATTCTCTTTACCGGTCTCACATTTTACTTGGCCGCAAACTATCTGCATCACGATCTTGAGACGCGGGAGTTGAACGATGCGATGAGGAAGGCAGCCGGCGGGAGTTTTGTGCGCTTGTCCGACGGCTATGTGCACTACGAACTGGCGGGACCTGACAGCGCGCGAACCCTTGTTCTGGTCCATGGGTTTTCGGTCCCCTATTACCTCTGGGACCAGAACTTCAACGCCCTGGTCGCCGCGGGATTCCGCGTTCTGCGCTACGATCTCTATGGTCGCGGTTATTCGGACCGGCCGGACGGGGTTTACGACGCGGAGCTCTTTGACCGTCAATTGGTCGAGTTGCTCGCGGCCCTGAAGATTCAGCAACCCGTCGATTTGGTGGGCGCCTCAATGGGCGGGGCGATCATCATCACCTTTGCGGACCGGCACCCTGGGCTGGTGCGCAGTATCTCTCTGTTGGATCCGGCCTATCTGGCTGGGAGAAAGCTGCCGTTCCCGGTCCGGGCGCCATTGGTTGGTGAGTACATCATGGCCGTCACCTTCGCCCCTTCATTGCCCGCTTCCCAGATGGATGACTTCGCCCATCCCGAACGGTTTCCCGATTATGTGGAGAAGTACCGGCCTCAGATGCAATACAAGGGATTCCGACATGCCATCCTGTCCACAATCCGTCATTACCTGACCCGTGATGATACGGATGAATACCGCCGCGTCGGAGAGAGTCATAAGCCGGTGCTACTGGTCTGGGGCAAGCTCGACACAGATGTCCCCTTTGCCGTCAGCGAAAAGGTATTGCAGGCCATTCCACAGGCGGAGTTTCACCCCATCGAAGATTCGGCACACGTCCCGTACTATGAGGACCCTGAGATTGTGAATCCCATCCTCATCAACTTTCTAAAAAGGAACTAAGCGGATGATGGGAAGGCGGGGGCGAAGACGGTGAGATCCCAATTGCGCGATTCATACAGTCCCAATGTGTGGGACTCCGTGTCAAAAAGCCATTAGAAATCCAGGATAGCAGGAGAACAGAAGTGCTCTTTCCGGGAATCATCGCTCCCCGTTCGGGGGGAGCGACGGTCATATCCACAGGCGCCTCTTAATTCCTGGCTTCCTAATTGAGATGATCCTGTGACCCTCAGGGCCCCGTGGTGCGGCGATGCGTCATTGATCCTGACGCTGGACAGATTGCGCCAGCTCTTTTCTGGCCACCTCAATAAAAGAATCGGCTTCCCGTGGCCCCACCTTTTCGGCTAAAAAGTCCATCGCGTCCAATACATTATACTTGGGCGGCTTTGCTTCGCGGTCAAACAGCGATTTGTACATGGTAATCTTGGGAGTGCCTTGAGTCTGCTTTTCCCATTTTCCGACTGCCTGCTCTCCGACCAGATGGATAAGTTTGAGGACGTAATGACCAAATCCAATGCTGTTGATCTCACAATCTTCTTCATAACATCCCTGGAAAATCCCCATCCAATCCGCCATCTTTCCGGAGATCTTCACTTTTCCATGACTGACACTCTTCCAAGGCATTTTCCCTCCAAGTGTTTCAAGGTATAGGTGAGATAAAGAATGATCTTCGAAAGGCCCCTTCGTGATGCACCCGGTTCAGTGATAAATTTGGCAATGAATGTCCACTTCAATACCCAACGGCAGGTGCCTGGCTTCGCGGGTTTTCGTTAACTTCCCGGTGCAGTTTTTCGATGAGATCAAAAAACTCGTCATGGGAGCAATACACATGAATCCTTTCTGAAGTGTCTCCGGGCATGGGCGCCGTCAGACAAATCACTCCCCGAAAGGACGCCCGGAGTTCGCCCTCGCGCGAGCGAACGATTTCCAAGTCGCTACAGTGGAATTTTCGTGATTCATCCTGGGCACTATCATTTCCACCAATCCTGACGATCTCTCTGATCTTCGACACAAGGATTTCAGGTCTGGTCAGCACACTTACCATGAGGCTCCTTTGTCGAACCAGTCGACAATCTCTTGCCTTCTCTGCGGGAATTCTGCAGATTCAAGGACCAGGCAGGGATACCCTTGGGTTGCGATCCCGGACCACTTGAAGCAGCCAGTGGATATTCACTATACAGCGAATAAGGGGTTTTGTCTGCTTTATTACGTCCCAAGGAGTTTGGCATGGCTCGCAGTTCGTGTATAGTACGTAATTCTCAAAGACCCAATGACCCGTGATGAGAAAAGGACGTAGAGCATCATGAGTGGACCGGAGTATGTGCTGGTGGGGTTGGCGGCAGTCGCAGGGGGTGCCGTGAACGCACTCGCGGGAGGGGGAACGCTCATTACATTTCCAATGCTCACAGCAGTCGGTGTGCCGACGGTGGCGGCCAATGTCACTAACACCGTGGCGCTCTGCCCCGGATACCTGGGGGCGACCTTTGCACAAAAAAACGACCTTCTTGGACAAAAACAGCGGCTCTGGATGCTCCTCCCTACCGGTGTTCTCGGAGGGATTGCCGGTGGCATTCTGCTTCTGCACACCAGTGAGCAGATGTTTCGTTCTCTGGTGCCGTTCCTGATCCTGCTCGCGGCCGGTCTCCTCGCGGTTCAAGACCCTCTCCGCGCCTGGATTCTGCGCCGCATGGAGCATGCAGCACATGCCACGGCCCACGAGAAATGGACGATCCTGCCGGTCATTCCGGCCGCTATTTACGGAGGTTATTTCGGCGCCGGCGTGAGTGTGATCGTGCTGGCCGTCCTCGGCCTTGTGCTGGACGATTCGCTGACACGCCTCAATGCTTTGAAACAAGCCATCTCATTCAGCATCAACATTGCAGCAGCCACCTTTTTTTTGTTTTCCGGACAGGTCGTGTGGTGGGTGGCGCTGGTGATGGCAGCGGGGGCGCTGGCGGGTGGGGTCCTCGGCGGCCGATTGGCGGGACGGATTCGGCCCGCCGTGCTCCGATGGATCGTCGTTACCCTGGGGGTCGTCGTTTCCGTGATCTACTTCATTCGGTAAGCGACCTCATGGATGGGAGGAATACATGGAAATCTCCGAGTTCAGCCGGGGGATCTCGTCTGTCCTGCTCAACAGCACCCCGATTTATCGGGGTGGAACGACCCTCGATAAATCAGCTGGAACCGTTTCAACGGTTTAGCGAGATTGGGCAAGCTGAATCGGGAGAAGAGCGGCAGCCACGCCCTTTCAGGGTCGGAGGTGGCAAGGAGAGGAAACCGATGAATCGGTTGAAGAAATGGAAGGGGTGAACAGTCGACACCCCGATGAATCGGGGTGCTGTTATGACTCCATTGGGCTGTAACGTTGGAAGCTTCTTGAAGGAGCTTGAGAATACTATTGACAAGAGGCGGAAGCGCTTCGGATAGAGTACCCTGCCACTGAAATCAAACATTAAGAACCGTGACAGACAATTCCGGCAATTGGATCCAGTTTTTTCAAAAAATGAAATAAGATGGGAGCCCTGCAGTTTGACTGGAGCCAAGGAGGTCTTCGAAGATGATCGGAGAGAAGATGTTGCCAAGCGGAACTCCGGCGGCGACATGGATCGTCCGCCTGCTGGTGGGGGGCGTTTTCTTTCTTGAGGGAGTGAAGAAGTTTTTCTTTGCGGACCAGTGGGGCGCCGGCCGCTTCGCACGGATCGGAATTCCGGCCCCCCACATCATGGGCCCCTTCGTGGGTGTCATTGAGATCGTATGCGGTTTGTTCTTGCTGGTGGGACTGTTGACCCGGCTGGCGTCCATTCCTCTCATCCTTGACATCTCCGTGGCCATCGCGTCGACCAAGGTCCCCATCTTCCTCAAGAGTGGTTTTTGGCCGATGGAAGCCGAAGCGCGAACCGACTACTCGATGCTGCTGGGTTCCATCTTTCTCTTAATCGTGGGTGCAGGCGCCTGGTCCCTCGATGCGTGGCTGGCCTCAAGGCGAGAACGCGGGAAAGGCTGATACGGCCGTGCCCGAACTGTCGCATTCACATTCTGCTCGAGAAACCGCGCCCCTGCGTGAGCTCGCTGCATTCTTCCTGCGGCTGGGCACGACCGCCTTTGGAGGCCCTGCGGCTCATGTGGCCCTGATGGAAGACGAGTTGGTGCGGCGGCGCGCGTGGCTTTCCCGTGACAAATTTTTGGACCTGCTGGGCGCGAGCAATCTCATCCCGGGACCAAGTTCCAGCGAATTGGCGATTCACATCGGTTACCAGCAGGCGGGGTGGCGGGGACTCCTGGTCGCAGGCAGTTGCTTCATTCTCCCCGCTGCCGCGATGGTTGCGGCCCTCGCCTGGGCCTACGTCCATTTCGGTAGGCTGCCCGCCATGGCGGCGCTGCTTTACGGGGTCAAGCCCGTGGTCATTGCGGTCATCCTCCAAGCCTTGTGGGGGCTGGGACGGACCGCCATGAAAACCAAGCTTCTTGTCGTGATCGGCCTTTTCTCTGTCGCGCTGAGTCTTTATGGAATGCACCCCCTTTTGCTGCTCCTGATGGCAGGCTCTGCGATGGTGCTGGTTCACTGGTTGAAGCGCATGCTTAAGGAAGGTAGTTTGTGTTCTCTTGCGCCTCTTGCGGCGATACAAAGTCTTGCTCGGACTTTTTCCCCCATCGCAAAAGGGGTGGCGGGGACGGTTGCCAAGATGGTCCCGTTTGGTCTCGGAGCACTGTTTCTCGTCTTCCTGAAGATGGGAGCGGTGGTCTTCGGGAGCGGTTATGTGCTGCTGGCATTCCTCCGCGCCGACTTCGTGACACAACGCGGGTGGCTCACGGACCACCAACTTGTCGACGCCATCGCCATTGGCCAGGTGACTCCGGGACCTGTTTTTACCACGGCTACGTTTATCGGCTATGTGCTCGGCGGCCTGAGAGGAGCCGTCGTGGCGACCGTCGGAATCTTCCTGCCGGCCTTCCTGCTGGTGGCCGTGAGCGGACCGCTTGTGCCGCGTCTGCGCCAGTCTCAGCTCGCGGGAGCATTCCTTGATGGTGTCAATGTCGCGTCACTCGCACTGATGGCGGCGGTTACATGGCAACTGGGGAGAGCGTCCCTCGTCGATCTCGACACGGTGCTGCTGGCCGTGGCGTCTTTGCTCGCGCTCCTGCGTTTCCGGTTGAACTCCGCGTGGCTGGTGCTCATGGGGGGATTTGTTGGAATACTCCTCCACCTTGTGCGGGGTCACTAGGGATGATGATCTAATAGCGTGGATCGTGCAGGCTAGTTCTTGGGCTGATATTTGTGGAGAAGAGACCAAGAACCTCGTGGGTCAACAATGGTCAATGGGGTTCGGAGAGGACATGCCTGAAAACGTCAGAACACAAGCCACGGGTTGCGTACGCACTCACCAGGACGTTGGTATCCAGGAATACCCTCACGACACTTTTCGCGAAATGTCCTCTTCCGTTAGATAGCCCCGGGCCTCGGCGAAGGGTAAGATCTTCCGACGCAGGTGTCCAAAACGGAGCAGGGACAGCTGCCGCCGAATGGCATCACGAACCAAGTCACTTCGGTTCCTTCCGGTCTCCTTGCAGACTCGGTCGAGCAGTTGTTCAAGATCCTCATCGAGGCGGATGGTAATAGCAGGTCTCATGCCATACAATGTATTACACGCCGTGAGGATAGACAAGTTTCTTCATGGAAATGCGGTAGCAATCCCGTGCTAGCACCCGATCCCCCCAAAAGATTGTGGGCGGGTGACGCACCGCTGCCACACCGCCGAGCAAAAGACAGGAAATGGGATGGCTCTTCAATTCGAATGGGACTCCAAGAAGGCGGAATTGAACAGCAGAAAACATGGTGTGTCATTCGAAGAGGCGATGACATCATTCGGCGATTCCCTCTCGTTAACGATTCCGGATCCCATGCACTCGCATGGAGAGAAACGGTGGGTGCTCGCCGGGTTATCTAAGCGAGGTCGGTTGCTCGTTGTTGTCCACGTCGAGCGTGGCGACAGGGTTCGAATCATCAGCGCACGCCAGGCAACGCCCAAAGAAAAGAAAGCGTATGAAGGCGGAACATATGAAAAAAGGTAAACGCACCTCTCGAGTGACCGAGATGCGCGCAGAATACGACTTCTCGGGTGGTGAACGCGGAAAATATTCGAAGCGATATGAGGAAGGGACTAACATCATCATTCTCGATCCCGATGTCGCGGAACTATTTCCTGATTCAAAGGCCGTGAATGAGGCTCTCCGAGCCTTGAGCAGGATCGCCGCTCGTCAAAGGCATAAGGCTCCCAGAAGAGGGTGATGCCTGCAGATGTGCTCTACCAAGGCATGCAGCTTCATTCAAGAGAGGGGTCGCATGTGCGCTTATGACGCCAGATCGGTGCTGCGTCCGCATCAGGATCGGGAAGCCCTCCCAATGGGGTGTCGAGTATGAAGACCGTTGGCATTATTGGCGGTATTGCTCCGGGATCCACCATCGAATATTACCGTTTGATCATCGCCTCTTACCGCGACCGGAGACGTGATGGGAGTTATCCTCCGATTTTAATCAACAGCATCGACATGAAGAGGATGCTGGATTTGATCAAGTCCGATAATTTGCCGGGAGTCACTGAGTATCTGCTGGGTGAACTGAAGAAGCTGGCACAGGCTGGGGCGGATCTGGGTTTGCTGGCTTCCAATACCCCACACATCGTCTTTGAGGAGCTTCAACGGCAATCCCCCATCCCTTTAGTCAGTATTGTGGAGGCCACCTGCGACGCCGCCCGCGCCCGGGGGATCCGGAAAGCCGGCCTGTTCGGTACGCGATTCACCATGCAAGGTCGATTCTACAGCGATGTTCTCTCCAGGGAGGGGATCACACTTGTCGTACCCGACGTGGAGGAGCAGGATTATATTCACGAAAAATACATGAACGAATTGGTTCTTGGCGTCTTCCGGGATCACACTCGGGAACGCTTGCTCAAGATCGTGGACCGGTTGAAGGAGCAGGAAGGCATTCAAGGCTTGATTCTGGGCGGAACGGAGTTGCCATTGATCCTGCGCGATATGACATACAATGCAATCCCTTTCCTGGATACCACTAAAATTCATGTGGATCGTGTTGTGGCCTTGATGCTGTCGTAGGGGGTCACCTCGCCTGCGCGTCGCTCCGAGAGGTCGGGATGCCTCGGCGCCTGTTCCGCCGCTGAACATTCACCTCAGCTGAGAGCCGTAGAAGGATCGGGATAAAGAGAGGAGAACGTGGGGACATGAACGCTGAAGCGGAATCACTTGCAGCAGAGGATCGGTTCTTCGACGCCCTGCTCGAAGGCGACACGGAAGTCCTGGACCAGGTCTTGGCCGACGATTTCATCCTCATCGATGTCATGACCGGATCGGAGATTCCCAAGCCATCACTGCTCGCCGTCATTGGAGCAGGACAGCTCAGGTTCGACATTATCGAGCGTGCCGGGCATCTTGTGCGCATCTATCAGACGACCGCCGTGATCACAGGCCGAACGCGAATAAAGGGAAGGTTTGCGAACGCTTCCTTTGCCACGAGCAGCCGGTACACCCACGTTTATGTGGAGCAGCCAGGTGGATGGCGCCTCGTCGCGGCCCAGGGAACGCCGATCGCAGCGGGGCCTGAACTCCCCACGGCCTGAAGCCCCGCTGTAACTGCCCCCGGTTCGTTCATCGCAGACCTTGAAATCATTTATGGCTTTTCAACAGAATCTGTGGCGGCCACGGGAAAGAAAAATCTATCATTAGGAAGCCAGGAACACAGGAAGTAAGAAGCCTTCACCCTGAACAGATTGTGATTGTCCCGCCAGGCGGCTAGCCCTACCGGAAACCCTGCTCTGGGCCCGAAGGGCCCTCAGCGTGTAGCCCCGCCTGACGCTCCGCGTTCTGTGCGGAGCGAGGGTGGGGACAGCATGAGAAAATGACATGGCCTCAGGCCCGTCGGGCCGAAAGACTGTAGCCCCGTCTGAGCCTCGCGCTTTTTCCTTTTGCGGGGCGAGGGCGGGGTACCGGTTCCCCAATGATGTCCGAGCCCCGCTTGCGGGGCGAAAGAATCTGTTGAGTGGATCTTCGGACAACCCTACAATAATTTCCTGCCACGTTCCTCTCCGCAATGCTTTCTCTCCGCTCCCCGTTACCCTTCTCGTTTCTCAAGTTAGTGGAGCCCAACTCCACCGGCCAGATTCACGAAGCGATATCGGGACACTGGAGGTTTTCTTGACAGCGGGGGCGCCCTCGGAGGATCTCTTTTCCGCAAGAGAGGAAGAACTCTTTCCGAGTGCAAGACATCAAATAGGACAGCCGGTATACTTGGATCTGAAAACACCGTTTCGCCCCACAAAAAGAAGAAGCGCGGGGCTCAGACAGGGCTATGCGCCGCGGCGCAACAGCCCTTCGGGCCTAAAGCGACTGCCTCCTCGAATCTACTGAACCTTCAAGGAATCCCCCGTCTGGTGTTCGGTAATCTGATATTTCAGAAATTCATGAACAGCGGCAAGGCCCTCGGGGTTTGCAGTTGAGATTCGCACGCGCCCACCATTTTTTATCTCTTCATACTTATAGTCGATCTCAGTCTTCAACCGCTTCAACGTCTCAACGCCGGATGGCGCCTGGGCATGGACCGCAAAAGGAATTGAGAAATCCCCTTCTCTAAACATCTTGGCGATGTGGGTCAAATGCATCCGGATCTGATCGCGGCTCGCGGTATCTTGGGGGTCCTTGGCTTCCACCTGAATAACACCACCACCGGCCAGCAAGGTGAAATGATGGATGGTCTTCGCCTGATCAAAACCCATGGCGTGGTTGCCGCGCGCGTTCATCTCTTCCATGTGTTTTTGGTGCATCGAACTATTCTCCATGCCCGGCTTCGACTCCTCCGGCTTTTGCGCCCAAACCTGAACGACAGCCACGAGGGCCATCGCAATCACCCAGATCAAGAAGCTATGTGGTTTGCGGATCATCTTATTGTTTTCTCCTTTTGGAATTCTGCAACATTAAGAAGGTTGAACGGGACGCGCCGAGCGGCCGGATTTTTTTCTTCGCCGTTAGAGTCTCCAGAAGGTAGGCGCGCCTGGTGGGTGTCTTGGCCAGCCGCCGGTCCCAATCCTTTAAGAGAGTGCGAAACTCACGGCGCAGTATTCGCATCTCCCGAAACCGCTGCTCGATTTCGGAGAGTTTCCTCGCGGCCAGGTCCCGGGCCTGCCGACACGGCGCACCTCCCCGATCCCGGACATTCAGGATTCGGGCCAACTCATCGAGAGTAAATCCAAGGGCCAGGGCACGCCGAACGAGGCGCACGCGTTCCAACACCGATGCCGGAAATCGGCGATACCTGTTAGGGAGGCGAATGGGTTTAGCCAACACACCCTTTCGCTCATAATGCCGCAAGATGTCGGGACTCACCCCAACGGCTCTCGCCAGTTCACCAATGCTGAAGAACCCGGTCCGAGTCGACGGTCCTGTCATGCCCGCATTATAAAGGTTGGAATCGATTCCAGGGTCAATTGATTTTTTGCAAGGCAGGTTCCGGGCTCAGTCAAGAAAAAATAGGCCTGAATTCCGAAGTGAAGGGGGTCAATCAAGCGTTAGGCTCTTCCATTGAATTCGATTGGGATGGACTGAAGAAACGATGGAATTGTTCCGCCCTTGAAGGGACCGGAGAAAGAGGGAGAGACGTCTGACTCTGTTCTGCCAGTTTATGCTATTCGAGCAAGGCGGCCGATGCTCTAGGCCCGGATGGCTCTTGCGCTCCGGCGCTTAGCCCCGCGCCAGAGATCCCCTTTAGGCCCGGAGGGCTCTCAGACTGTGGCCCCGCCTGAGCCCCGCGCTTCATTTTTTTGCGGGGCGAGGGCGGGGTATTCATGAGAGAAATCGTGAGAGCCCCCTTGCATGGCGAAACAATGTCCTCATGTCCAAGTGTGCTTGGCGTCCTATTCGAGGCCTTGCACTCGGAAAGAATTCGTCAACTTTTGCGGAAACGAGACCATCCGAGGGCGCTTCGACTGCCAGGAAAACTTCGAGTGTCCCGATGTCGCTTCGTGAATCCAACCGGTGGAGTTGGGCTCCTCTCATTTGTGAAGCGAGAAGGGCAACGGGAAGTGGAGAGAAAGCATTGCGGAGTGGAACATGCCTGGGAGTTATTGCGTGGTTGTCCGAAGATTCATTCGGCATATTCTTTCGCCCCCCAAGCGGGGCTCGGATGTCATTGGGGAGAACGGTACCCCACCCTCGCTCCGCCCGGCACAGAACGCGGGACGGAGCTTCTGGTGGGGCTACAATCTGACGTCCCTCCGGGCCTATTCAGACTTCATTTCACTAGGGCTTGTGGGTTCATTCACACCGCAGCGCCACGATCGGATCGATCCGGGTAGCGCGCCGGGCCGGCAGGTAACTGGCCACCAGGGCTACTGCCAGGAGGAGCAGCGCCATGATGGAAAAGGTGGCGGGATCGGTTGCGCTCACCCCATACAATAAACCCGCCATCAGACGTGTCAGGGCGAAGGCTCCCATAAATCCGACAGACAGCCCGATCAAAGCCAGCTTCAGCCCCTGGCCCACCACCAGCTTGAGAACATCGTGGGATCGTGCCCCCAGCGCCATGCGAACACCCACCTCATGAGTGCGGCGTGAAACCGAATAGCTTATCACCCCGTAGATGCCCACCGCCGCCAGGACGAGCGCAACGGCAGCGAATACACCCAGCAGGAGCAGGTGGAAGTGTGGTTGCGCATTGGATTCAGCCACGACTTGGTCCATCGTTTGGACCTCGGAAAGGGTCACGTTTCTATCGAGCGACCAGATTCCGTTCTTAAGGGCGGGCGCCAGGGCAGCCGGGTCTCCTGTCGTGCGCACGACCAGAGTCAGGTATGCGAATGGAGATGCCGAATTCTCCAGCAGTGCCCGATTTTGAAGGAATGGGAGATAGATCTCACTCTCGGGAATCCCCGCCCAGTCCTGTTGCTTAACGTTCTTTACAACTCCAACAATGGTGACCCACGAAGGGATTTTGGATGGATCATCGAAGGTAACGCGCTTCCCGATGGGGTCCTCCCCGGGAAAGCATTCGTGGACCAACTGTTCATTGACCACGACCACTCCGGGAGCGCTCAGGATGTCGTCCGCAGTGAGGTCGCGGCCGCGCAGAATGGGGATATTCATGGTGTGAAAGTAGCCCGGCAGAACCACTCGGTAGACGGCAGTCGGCGCTTCGCCGGGGCGCGCCAACGGTCTCCCCTCAATCGAAAAGGGCCACCCCCAGAGATCACCTGCTATCGGGAGGTGGTTGATGACGCTGGCGGACTCCACCCCGGGCAGGGCCCGAATCCTTTGAAGCGCCTCCTGGTAGAAGGTGGCCCGCCGGTGAGGTTCTGTTTCCTGCGAGCCGGCAACAGAAACCACCATCGTCATGAGATGGTGCGGATTGAATCCGGGGTCGATCGCCTGAAGCGCAAAGAAGCTGCGAATCATCAGCCCGGCGCCCGCCAGCAGCATCAGCGCCAGGGCAAACTCAGAAGTCACCAGGAGGCTGCGCAGGCTGCTGTGGCGAGTCCCTTCAATCGATCCTCGGCCACCTTCCTTGAGTGATTCGCTCATAGGGAGCGTGGATGCCTGCATGGCGGGGGCAAGGCCGAAACCGACACCGGTCAACAACACGCTGCCGAAAAGGAAAACGAGGACCCGGCCGTCGAGCCCGATGGTGTCGACCCGCGGGATGATCACCGGGCTGAGTCTGACCACAACCCGGATGCCCCATATCGCAAGCAGTAAGCCCACACCGCCTCCCATGAACGCGAGCATGAGGCTTTCGACCAGGAACTGCCTGACCATCCGAAATCGACCGGCCCCCAGTGCCGTCCGGATGGCAAATTCCTTCTGGCGCTCAGCGGCTCGTGCCAGGAGCATGTGGGCGACGTTGGCGCAGGCGATCAGCAGAACGAAACCCACGGCACTGAGCAGCACGAGGAGCGCCGGTCGGATGCCCCCCACCACCTTCTCCTTCAAGGGGAGAACAGTCACGTCCCGGTTCGTCCCCGGAAATTCCTTTTCAAGCCGGCCAGTAATGGTGGCCATCTCACTCCGCGCCTGCTCCAGCGTGACGCCGGATTTGAGGCGGGCAAACACACGGAGGCTGTTGCCGCTCCGGTTCGTGACTCGATTACCTAAGGCCAGCGGAGCCCAAAGTTCAGCTTTCGTGGCCCAAAAGGGGGCAAACATAAAGTCGCGCGGCATGACACCGACGACAGTATAGGACTCGCCGTCGAGCGCCAGGCTCTGGCCGAGGACCTTCGGGTCACCAGAAAAACGCCGTTGCCACAGGCCATAGCTGAGGACGACGACACGCTCTTTTCCGCGCTCCTCCTCTTCCGTGATAAAGACACGTCCCATCCGCGGTGCAACACCCAATGCGGGGAGCAGATCCGAAGTCACCTTCAGGGCCCACAGACGTTCCGGTTGATCAAGACCGGTCAGGTTGGGAGTCCAGTATTCTGCCGCTCCCATGGCTTCGAAAGAGTGATTCTGGCTTCTCCAATCGACAAAATTTGCGGCTGCCACGGGATTGTGCCCCTGATGCAGGATCACGACCAACTGATCGGCATCTCTGTAAGAGAGGGGCCTCAGCAGGACCGCGTTGACCACGCTGAAGATCGCAGTGTTCGCCCCCAACCCCAAGGCCAGGGTGATAATTGCAACAGCAGCAAATCCCGGTTTCCTTTGGAGCATCCGGAAGCTGAACTGAATATCATGCCAGAGAGTGTCCATGATCGACCCCACGCCACTCGGCGCATTTGAAAATTTCGAGCCGGGTGAATGAATTGTCAGACCTAATCTCTACGACATTAGACTTCGAAAATCAAAAAAGGTATCTGTCACTCAAGACAAAACTCCCTCGAAGAGGCTGCCTTCTCCATGATCGCAAAAAGAGGGGCGAAATAGATTGTGGAAAGCACGAGAACGGTCAGCCTTTCGAAGGCGAGGCCATTCTCGGTTTCGGACAAGAGCGTCCCAGAATCGGACAGTCCCTGTCAGGCAAAGGGTGCCGCGGCTTATGAATATCATGTTTGCAAAGGGCTTTCGTTCCACCTGAATGGACGTGAAAGTGCTCTAACAAAGGCGGAGGGCTGCGTCAATGCAAATACTCCTACAAGACCTTCGTTATGGCTTGCGGTTGCTGATCAAGAGCCCGGGCTTCACTGCGGTTGCCGTCCTGACGTTGGCACTGGGGATCGGCGCCAACACCGCCATCTTCAGCGTGGTTCGTGCAGCCCTTCTGACTCCGGTACCCATTCCCGAGCCGGATCGAGTGGTGATGGTGTGGACGGAGAATCCCTCGCGCGGCTGGCACAATGTGCCTGCTTCCGGGCCGGATTACATGGACTGGAAAAACGAGAGCGGGGTGTTTTCAAAACTGGCGGCCTTTGAAGATGAAGGCTTCAGTCTCCGCCTGGCAGACCGGACCGAGCGTGTGCCGGGGGTTCGAGCAACTGCTGAGTTGCTTGAAATTTCGGGGGCGAAAACGCAGCTAGGCCGGATCTTTCAGCCCCAGGATCAAGATCCGGGCCATGAAGCCGTCGTTATCCTGACCGATGGCCTATGGCGATCCCATTTGGGGAGCGACCCCAATATTCTGGGAAAAACCATCGTGCTTAATGGAGCGCCCCGGACCGTCATCGGCGTGCTGACGAAGGATTTCGTTAACCTGGAAGAAGAGCAGATTTATGCGCCCATGGTTTTCTCGGGACCTCGTGACACCGAACGTGGCAGTCGTCACCTGGGAGTGATGGGACGGCTTCGCCCGGGCTTGAGTCTCGAGGCGGCGCAGCAGCGGATGGTGGAGTTCACTCGCCGCATGGAGCAGCAGTTTCCCCGGGAGTGGGGAGGAGGCGTCGTCCGGCTGCAGCCGGTTGAAGCGGCCTATGTGGAAGACATCGAGGTTTTGCTGTGGATTCTTTTTGGGGTCGTGGGCTTGGTCCTGTTGATTGCCTGTGTCAATGTGGCAAACCTTTCGTTGGCGCGCAGCACCGGGCGCCAGAAGGAGATGGCGATTCGCACGGCCCTGGGGGCGAGCCGCAACGGGCTCGTCCGGCAGCTGCTGACGGAGAGCGTGCTCCTGGCTGTTCTGGGAGGTCTCCTGGGAATTTTGCCGGCCCTCTGGGGGATCGATTTCATCACTTCATTCGGCCTTGGCAGCCTGCCCAACCTCAAACTGATCCGGCTCGATGGAGGCGTTCTTCTTTTCACATTGTTTATTTCAATGGCGACGGGTGTCCTGTTTGGGTTGGTGCCTGCCATGCAGGTCTGGAAGACCAACTTGAACGAGGCCCTGAAGGAGTCGACCACAACCCTGAGTGGGGGTGCGCGCCATCGCATGGGACGTGTCCTGGTTGCCGGCGAAGTCGCATTGACGTTCGTGCTCCTGATTGTGGCCGGGGTCATGCTTAGAACCTTCCTGCGGGTGCGCTCAGCCTATCCGGGATATGACTCTCGCAGTGTGCTGACCCTCAATATTGCACTTTCGGATCGTCAATACCCAACCCCGCAAAAGCAGGTCGCTTTTTTCGATGCGGTCTTGGAGCGGATCCGGGCGCTTCCGGGGGTTCAGAGCGTCGGGGCTTGCGACGCCCTTCCTCCCAGCGATGATGTCCATGGATCCGCCCTCCACATTGAAGGCCGCCCGGAGTCTCGACTGACCAAGCAACCGATCGTCCTCCATGATGCCGTCACGCCGGACTATTTCAAGTCGATGCAAATTCCCCTTTTGCACGGAAGACTCATCGACGAAAGAGACCAGATCGACACGGTCCTGGTGGCCCTGGTGGATGAATGGACGGCCAAACAGAATTGGCCCAACGAGGATCCCCTGGGCAAAAGGTTCAGATTGGAGGAGAAGGATCCTTGGCGGGAAATCGTGGGAGTGGTCGGCGACGTGAAGCGCCCCGTCCTCACTTTCCTCGTGAAAGGTCAGTTGGGCCAGGTCTATTACCCGCTCACCCAGGATTCGAAGACCACGATGTCACTCGCGGTTCGCACCGTTGGCGATCCCGCGGGCCTGGCGCCAGCCGTGCGAGAGGTGGTACGGGGTGTGGATGCGGACCAGCCCGTGTTTAAGGTGCAGAGCCTGAATACGGCGCGGGCGGCCAGCATCGCGTCCCAGCGTCTGGCTGCCTTGCTTCTGGGCAGCTTTGCGACCGTGGCATTGCTCCTGGCGGTGATTGGGATTTACGGTGTGGTGTCATTCAGCGTCGGCCAACGGACAAGGGAGATCGGCATTCGCATGGCCCTCGGAGCAGAACGGGGGACGATTTTGAAGCTGGTCTTAAGACAAGGCGGGATTCTCATGCTGGCCGGCTTGGGAATCGGTCTGGCGGGTGGGGTTGCCTTGACGCGACTTCTGTCTCACTTGCCTTTCGGAGTGCGTCCAGCGGACGTCGCGACTTTTGCCGCGGCCGCTCTGGTGTTGGCAGGCGCGGCGCTGCTTGCCATCTATTTTCCTGCCCGCCGCGCCACCCGAGTCGATCCCCTGGTGGCGTTGCGGTATGAGTGAACCGCTGGCTTGCACGAGGATTTACGCCGACAGTACAAACGTTGGAAATTACGTTACATGGGGTTATGTAGAATCTTCGCGGTAGGGGCGCATAGCTATGCGCCCCTACGTTGATTCATGCACGATTTTGAAACATTTTCAATGACCATTGTATTAGGTACATCGGAGGTTCCACGATTTTCCTTACCGTGTCCACCTGCCATTGGGCGTTCTGACCGGACCGGGGTGGAAGAATTTTTCCGGCACCATCACGACATCCCTCTTGAAAACCATGCCGTTCTTCATCACGAATTGAACAGATCGCAAGGCGTCGACGTCGGCGAGCGGGTCGCCCGAGACAGCGATCAGATCGGCGAAGAAGCCCGGCTTGATCGGCCCGCGCTCTTGAATGATATCGGCGGCCTTGTAGCCGTTGATGGTCATGGCTCGCAGGATGTCAGCTGTGGGAATGCCAGCCTCTTTCCACGTCTTGAGGAACTCAATCGTCAGATCACCGCGGCTGAGCCACTCGCCGGTCTTTTCGTCTTTCATCCGGTCATTCCAATAATCGAAGTCGGTCGAGAAGGTCAGCGGCACCTTCTTTTCCCAGGCGTCACGAAGGAGTGCAACCGTTTTTTTGAAGGCCGGCTCGCTCCCACGGTAAGGGGTGAACGGTGTATCGGTGCCAGTCAGGAATATCCCCTTCTCGGCCATTTGTCGGTGGTGTTCAGGGGTCAACGCATCGCCGTGGGCGATGATGTAGATGCCGGCGTCGATGGCCCGCTGTGCTCCGTCGGGAGTTTGCACGTGTCCCTCGACCTTGCAGCCGCCTTTCGCGGCTTCCCGGATGGCCAGCTTAATGTCCTCCACCGAATAGCCCCACGGCTTGCAGTCGATGCACAGCTTGATCGTTCTCGCTCCAAACAGCATGTTTTCCCGGACTGCGCGGACGATTTCGTCGGGGCTGTTGGCGTCGATGTATTCGGGGAACATGATGTTGTGGTACTTGTACATTTCCGGCGTCGGCCAGAACTGTCCGCCCGTGCTGCCGATCATCGGCCCCGAAGGGATCACGGTGGGCCCGGGCAGCCAACCCTGCTCGATCGCCTGACGCAGGGCCGTGTCGGTGTAAAGCGCGTTGTTCCCGACGTCGCGGACGACGGTGAAGCCGGAGTTGAGAAGCTGAATGGCGTTGGAGGCCGCCTGGATGGCCCGCAAGGGCGATGAATCGGTAATGTAGGTGAGGTAATAATAATCGTTCTCCGGCCGCTCTTTGTATGTCAGCGCCATGTGCGTGTGTGCATCGACGAGGCCGGGAAGCACCGTGAGCTTTGACAGGTCAATGACCGTCGCGCCCGCGGGGATCGAGAGATTTGGACCGACGGCCTTGATTTTTTCGCCTTCGACGAGGATCACCTGATTGATGGACGCCGTGCCGGTCTCGGGATCAATGAGACGGCCGGCCTTGATGGCGGTGATCGGCGCGGCTTTCGGTTGTGCCTGCGCAACAACAACACCAATCAACAGGATTGACAGGGTGTACAGGAATATCCAAGAACGCTTCATTAGATTGACCTCCTTAAGACCAATTTATGACTCCACTCGGGTGCGGGTGCCGCAGGCACCATTTTTCCACCCCGGGTGCCGCAGGTATGCGCTCTTTGCATGCCTGCGATGGAAGGTATCCCGGTTTGCGTTGGATGGCGCAGGGGTCGGGTGCCGCAGGCACCATTTTCCCACCCCGGGTGCCGCAGGTATGCGCTCTTTGCATGCCTGCGATGGAACCGTCTTCCAGTGATGGCTGCCAACTGCATTGTGTCGGGTGCCGCTCTGTAAGGATCTCAGCGGTTTGGAAGAAACGATATCCCCTTCGTGGCGAGCAATCGGGCGTCGGCTGTGACCAATGTCAGACCAAAGACCTTGGCCGTAGCCGCTAGAAACCCGTCGGCTGGATCTCGATGGGGCAAATGGATATTGCGAGTGGCCAGAACGACTTCGGTCGTGAGAGGAGCTTCTCTGACCGGTGCCGTTTGGAGCGCCTGTGCAATCCATTCCTCCACGTCTGCGTTCAGGCGTATGCGGCCCTTCCCGACCAGGACCATCAGTTCCCAAATGCTGATCGGAGAAATCCATTTCTCGTTGGCCGGATTCTCAAGCGCCTTGAGGACACGGGCCTTGAGTCGGACCGGATCAGCGAGGCTCCAAATCCAGATATGCGTGTCCAGGAGAAGCTTCAAGAGTTAAGGACCTCCCAATCATTCTCGGCACTCGCGGGAGCAATAATATCGCCCTTGATCTCAATCGTGCCGGCCATGGAGCCAAGCCACCGTCCCTTTTTCGCTTTCTGGGAAGGGGGGACAACCTCCGCCACGGGCTCCCCAAACCGGGTGACTCGGATCGGGCGCCGCGTCTGGCGCACACGCTCGAGGATGGCCAGACAAGTTGCTTTGAACTTCGAGATGGCGATTTCTTCCATGATGGACCTGTCCTCCTCAGACGAAGAATGACTAATACCATAGTCAACGACCATAGTCAAATATGACGCTCAACCCTTATTTCATTTTTCAGGTCGCAACAGACCGGGTGCCGGGTGCCGCAGGCATGCGCTCTTTGCATGCCTGCGACGGAAGCATATTCCAGTTTGGGGTGAATGATGCCTCGATTCGACGCACGGGTGCCGCAGGCATGCGCTCTTTGCATGCCTGCGACGGAAGCATATTCCAGTTTGGGGTGAATGATGCCTTGATTCGACGTACGGGTGCCGCAGGCATGCGCTCTTTGCATGCCTGCGACGGAGGCGTATTCCAGTTTGGGGTGAATGATGCACGGGTGCCGCAGGCATGCGCTCTTTGCATGCCTGCGACGGAGGCGTATTCCAGTTTGGGGTGAATGATGCACGGGTGCCGCAGGCCCCGATCCATCGCGGCCTGTGTCTTGCATCAAGTCATTCGAGATCTCTTACCCGACTCCGTCAAAAGCGGAAAATCCCCGACCGGTCACATGGACGAACCGGCTGGAAATGTCGCCTTGACGCGCTTTGATCCATTCAGATAGGCATACCACAGGGCAAAAAACAACAGAGAGCGAAACAGGTTCTTCACGACTTCAATAATCATCGCCTCATGGGTGGACGATGGAAGGCCTGCGGCAAAGGGCAGGCCGCTCGCTACGATCGAGTATCCGAGGTAGGTCCAGAGATACGCCTTTGCGATCCGGACCGCATTATGTTTCTTCCGCCACAGGCCCACGCCCGCGTACACGCTGAAGGCCATCATGCCGACACTCAGGACAATATCAATCTGGCCGATCAACCTCAGTCCCGGAAATTGCTCGAAGTATTGAGCGGCGCCCTGGTAGTTCGCTACCAGGAAAAACACCGTGGCAATGGGGCTAAACACCGTGAGGGCAAGGCAAAGGAGCAGGAGCCATCCTCGCACGCCCACATATTGGGATGCCTGGGGTACCACCAATGTTTCTACCTCCGTGGATTTCGCGGCCGTCGATCCTGCGATCCCGCGGCGGGTAGCCTCCTCGTCGTAGGCCGCTTGAGCTTCGTCGGTCAGGTTGGCCCGATCGATCGCGGCAAACTCCTCCGCGCTCAGCAAAGCATACCGTTCTTCCACCTCTGCAAACGATGATGTTTTCATGAGTCCTCCTTTAACTGGGGCTTGATGGCGCTTACTCGGCTCGATAGGGTCCTCAATGCGAGGCTTTGGTAGCCTCGCCGGCGTTCTTTGCCGACGGGGGCTCTTCCCCTCTTTGGGGGCACAGACGCTGATGCCCTGCACCCGTCCTCTAAACGCGCCCGCTCCGATTCATCGGAGTGTGGAGCGGCCAAGGTGGCGCGTGCCTCCAGTTTTATGCGATCTGTAACCCCGCAAGTTGTCTACCTGGATTGTTCCAGCCACTTCAGAATAGCGCGAACACTGCCGGTGGCCAGGGCGATGCTTGTATCGGCGGCGCCGTAATACAAATGGAGTGTGTCGCCATCGGGGGCGATGGTGTACCCGCAGGGAAACACGACTTTGCCCACATCTCCATGTTGCTCGTAGGACTGCTCGGGCCCAAAAATCCACTCGGCACTCCGTTTCAGGCACTTCTCCGGCGATTGCAGATCAAACAGGGCCAGTCCCAGCCGATAGATGGAGCCAGCCGCTGTCTGCCTTACACCATGGTAAATCACCAGCCAACCCTGAGGGGTTTCGATGGGTGGAGACGAGAGGCCAATCTTGTTCGCGTCCCACCACCCGCCCTTTCGGGCTTGCAGCATCAACTTGTGACTGCCCCATTGGCGCAAGTCGGAGGAGTAGGAGATCCACATGTGCGCGACGGGCGCGCTGACGGGGCGATGGATCAAGGCCCAATGGCCGCCGATCCGATGAGGCAGGAGCGCGGCATCCTTGTCTTCCGGTTGCATGATCAAACCATAGCGTTTGAAGTGGGAGAAATCCTCCGTGAGCGCCAGGGCCACGCCTGGACCGTCCCGGGTGTAGGCGGTATAAACAATGGCATACTGCTTTAGTTCGGGGACGAAGGTGATGCGTGGGTCTTCAATTCCCCACATTTCCTCCGGATAGTGCTCGGGGTCCGCCAATAACGTGGGCTGGGGGTCAATGATCCAGCCGTCTACGCCATTCGCGGAGCGCGCCGCACAGAGGTGGGAATGTCCGGTCCGGTCCTCCACACGGCATAACAACAAGGTGGTTCCGTTGGGCAGTAATGCGGCCCCGGGATTAAAAACGGTGTGGACTAGATACGGCCAATCGGCGGCGGTCAAGATGGGGTTATTGGTATGACGGCGAAAGAGTTCGGTATATCGTCGGGTCATTAAGATTGTGTCTCCACAGTAAGAAGAGCATTCTCAGCCAGGCGCAACTCCAGCAGGGATTGAAGAAAGGCGAGGGTAGACTCCGCGCCTTGATTCTCGTTCGGCCGGTCGGGATGCAGACCGTCGCGGCAACCCCCCGTCGTTGGGTCGTAAACCGGCAGGTTCAAGTCGTTGCGACCAAGGAACCACTCGAAGGCCCGCCGGGCTTCTTTCCGCCAACGCTTGTCGGCTGTGATTCGGTAGGCTTCGAGGCAGGCCGAGACCATGGTCTGGGCCTCGACGGGTTGTTGATCGAAGCGGGCGCGTTCAGCCCCCCGCTGATAAAAACCATTAGAGCCGATCGGGACAAAATGCCCCCCCTCGACGTCAGAGCATTGCAAGGCAGCCAGCCAGCGGAGCGACTCCAGGCCGGCCTCGGTCATGTTGCTGTCCGGCATAAACTGTCCGCACATCAGCAGGGCATGCGGCAGGGCCGCGTTGCAATAGGTCAGCCCTTCCTCGAACCAATGCCATTCATCCGCGCGGTGGCTCTGATACAACGTCAAGAGTCGTCCGGCCAATTCCTCCCGCACCTGACCGGCTTGTCGATCCCCGGCAAATCGCCGAAGGTACTCATGAATTCCGAGCAGCGCGAAGGCCCAGGCCCGCGGGCTGGTCGTGTCGCGAATGGCGGGCAGGGCCTGCTCAAACACCCGGCCGGCCATACTATGGAGGGCCGGTGAGTTGGAGCGGCCCAGCATCGTGCCTAACGCCCATAGCGCGCGACCGTGGCTGTCGTCAGAACCGCCATCTTCCATCCAGTGGCGCTGGTAGTCCATGAAGTTGCGGAACCGCCGGGTCTCCGTATTGAATGCATACCAGATGAAGGCGAGATACCGGGACGCCAGTTCGAAGGACTCCGTGTTGCCCAGCGCCTCCAGGAGCGCAGTCACCATCAGCGCGCGGGCATTGTCGTCGGTGGTGTAGCCTTCGCTATAGTTGGGGACTGTAAAGATGGCGTGCTGCAGGATGCCGGTCTCATCCGTCATGTGGTGCAAGTGATCCAGTTTGAGCGGAGGAAGTTCACCCAGGTGTTTGTCCAGCGCTTTGGCAATGAAGCCGGGAGGAGTGAAATGCCGACGTTCGGCGCGGGCGCGCTCGAAGCTCTCCATGTAACGACGTGCCACGGTCGGCCAGATCATCTCCCGGCCATACAGATAGGCGCGCTTCCGCATGGCGTGACGTTTGGCCTCGTTGTCCAGCAGGTCAATCACTTGCGCAGCCAGGGCCGCGGGATCATGGAACGGCACCAGCGCTCCTCGTCCTTCGGCCAGCATCTCTTCCGCGTACCAGTACGGAGTCGAGATCACGGCCTTGCCGGCGCCCAGGGTGTAAGCCAGGGTGCCGGAGACGATTTGGGCCGCATTCAGATAAGGGGTGATGTAAATGTCCGCCGCGCCGATGAACTCGATGAGTTCCACCAGACTGACAAACCGGTTGTAGAAAATCACGTGGCCTTCCACCCCCTTCTCCTGAGCCAGCCATTGGAGAGACAACCGGTACGTCTCCCCCTCGGACTCAATCACGTGGGGATGGGTCACTCCGAGGATGATGTACACCACGTTCGGATAGCGGGCCACAATTTCGGGGAGGGCGGCGATGACATTTTCGATCCCCTTGTTCGCCGAGAGCAACCCAAAGCTGAGCAGAACGAGTTTGCCTTCGACGCCAAACAGGTCTTTGTGAAAACTCGGGTCTACAAAAGGCACATCAGGGATGCCGTGTGGAATCTGATCAATCTTCTCCGGTGACACGGCATAGACCTCCCGCAAAAATTCCGCGCCGCAGTCACTCATGACGGCCAGCCGATCCGACAGACCCGCCACTTCTTGAAGTACCCGCCGCTGATCGGGGTCCGGCTCGCGAAGAATGGTGTGCAAGGTCGTGACAATGGGCATGCGCAATTCGCGTAAGAGGGCCAGGATATGGCTGCCGGCCCGCCCGCCAAAGATGCCGTATTCAAATTGCAGGGACACGAGGTTGACGTTGTTGATGTTCAGGAAATCGGCGGCGCGATGATAGGAGTCAATATCTTTCTCTGTCAGCTCAAATCGAACGCGTGCCGGATAGGCGTAACCCTCTTCTCGATCGTTGACGGGAAGGGCAATGCAGGTGGTTGCAGCGTATTCGGCAGCCATGGCCTCGCACAAGTCGGTCGTGAAGGTAGCGATACCGCAGTGGCGCGGCAAGTAGTTGCCGATGAATGCAATGCGGCTAAGTGTTGAACTGGTTGAGCCGTGTTCCATAATCCGGGTATCCTTATCGGCCACTTTGACCAAGGTGAAGAAAGATCATGCCCTCCCGCGGAAGGGCCGTTCCGCTGGATCGGGACCGCAGAGAATTAAACAAGCTTCTTTGATCCTGAATCGAAAATGCTTCCCTGAAAAGCCGCGGATCAAAGCTCGGCCTTGGGGCTCCCGGGTTCCCTTTGGAATTCGATTGTCGAATCACGCAGCCGCTGGTTTGCCCAAATCCCATTCAGCAGGGTGTGTGCTGGGGAATAGAAAGACGCTCGTCTGAATATGTCGCGCGTTGGCTGAAACCGTCACATAGGGGACTCCCAGAAAACGCTTTGCCTCCACTCGGGTGATTTCCAGGCAATTAAACTTCTCCGCCTTCAGGTGTGACAGGATCCGGCGAACTGCCCGTTCCCGGGTCACTTCTCTGTTCGAGCCGAAGGCGCTCCCCGTAGATTCACCCGCCAGGTAGAAAAAACTGCATCCCGCCTTGGTGATCCTTCGATCGAGGGTGGAACCATCGAAGTTTTTAATTAATCTCCATCCCCTCGAATGGGGTTCGCATTCAACCTGCACACCTTCCGGCAATAGAGTGTTGTCTCTGATCAGGATAGTACCAGTTTTGACTTCCTCTGTCATGTCAGCTTATCCCCTTGGTCCGCAGTGGCGGTTGCGCCAGCGTGCAAATGGCTTGACGGTGACACGATCCCCACACCGGAATCTGTCACTCACTTTCGGTATCACGCCACCTGTTGACCCGAAGCGCCGCCGACGTGAGGGGCGAGATCAGGAACTTCTCTCATCCATGTGGCAGCTTCCGTACATTCATCTCCAGCCGGCGGGTAGATCAAAACCAGACCATGACGACCAGCCTCAGGACGACGCGTGAACTGGTCCTGATGCTCCATGATGAAATCAAGGGTTTGAGCCAGTATTTCCGAATTGAATCTACCGGAGCCTCCCTCCCGAACAAATCATTTTCCTTGAGATTCTTTCCGCTCCTTCAATCAGGGCCCTACTTCTTGATCAGGGAAGCCAGGCCGGTGATGAGGTCGATGGGCAGCGGAAAGACAATGGTTGTGTTTTTCTCAACCCCGATCTCTGTCAGGGTTTGGAGATATCGAAGTTGCATGGCCGTCGGCTGCGACGACAGGACCTCGGCCGCTTCCATCAATTTGTGCGAGGCTTGCAGCTCACCGTCGGCATGGATGATCTTGGCGCGCTTTTCGCGTTCGGCCTCCGCTTGTTTGGCAATGGCCCTCTGCATTTGCTCCGGGAGGTCCACTTGCTTCACTTCCACCAGGGCGACCTTGATGCCCCAGGGTCCGGCGTGTTGGTCGATGATCGACTGCAGCCGGTCGTTCAGTTTTTCGCGTTGCGAGAGCAGGTCGTCTAGTTCCACTTCGCCCAGCACGGACCGTAATGTGGTCTGCGCCAATTGTGACGTGGCGAAGAAATAGTCGCGCACCTCAACGATGGCTTTGCGTGGTTCGATCACCCGAAAATACACGACGGCATTCACCTTGACTGCGACGTTGTCACGGGTGATGACATCTTGCGCCGGCACTTCGTGCGTCTCGACGCGCAAAGAGACACGCACCATGCGGTCGATCGGTTTGAAAACGAAGATCAGGCCGGGGCCTTTGGCCTGTTCCAACAGCCGCCCGAGGCGAAAAATGACACCCCGTTCGTATTCCGAGAGAATCTTGACGGAACTGAGCAGGTAGAGCACGATGATAATGAAGACAATCGGGAAAAAACCAATGCCAAAAGACGATCCCATAATCCCCCCCTTCTTAGGAGAGCGTAAGTGTTGGCTATCCTTCCAGTTCAGATTTCAAGCGGAGGGAATAAAAATGTAGTGGGCGCACGGATTTCGATGGCAGTCCGGCTGCTTTACCCCTCACCCAATATGGTACAGGCAACAATAATCATTGTCTGTTCACTTAGACACACCCCCGAGTTTTCACTGTGCAATCGTTGCCGTGAAAATAGGGGGAGGAAAAACGGTTCGGGGTGTGTGAATCTTGATTGGGGAACAGGGTCATCTCGAGAATGACTCTCAATTCAAAGGAGTTGCCGCGCACCCTGTTGGTGGGGCCAAAGGCGCTGTGTTATAGTCCGCTCCAGGTTCTTCCACATTCCCGGAGGTCCGATGAACCCGGCCAAACAGGCGACGAAAGTGGTCGTCGTGACGTCGGTGATGCTCTCGTTCATTTCCTTCTGGCGCGCTGCCGCCATTGTCCTCAACGATCTCGGCTCGTCGGCTTACTACGTCGGCGGCATCGCCGAGCAAGCGGTTGGACGCGCTGCTCCCTGGTTTATCTTTGGGGTCATGCTTTTCTCTTATGCCGTGCGGGCTGTCTATATCGAATCGTGCGGAATGTTTACACGCGGTGGAGTCTACCGTGTCGTCAAAGAGGCGATGGGGGGTACCCTCGCCAAAGTTTCGGTCTCGGCCCTGATGTTCGACTACATCCTGACGGGGCCGATCTCAGGTGTTTCGGCAGGGCAGTATATCGTCGGCCTCGTGGCGCAAACGGCCACCCATTTGGGATATGCCTGGACCCCTTCGAAAGCCAGGATAAACTTGTTGGCCGCCGGCCTCGCCGTCCTGGTGACCCTTTACTTCTGGTGGCGCAACACGAAGGGCATCCACGAATCGTCGGACGATGCGCTGAGGATCATGTATGTGACGACGATCATGGTGGTGCTGCTGATTGGGTGGTGCGGGTTGACGATCTGGACGCACCCCGCAATGAAGCGTTTGCCGCCCATGCCGCAGCCGGGCCACCTCGCGTTCAATCACGATGCCGTGGGGTGGTTACCCAAAATCCTGCCGGGGGCCCTGCGGCAACTGCCCATAGTAGCGCCACCCGCCACGACGCCCGCGCCGGAAGAGGCAGAACCCAAACCGCTCGTCGGTCTCGTGCCCAACGCCGGTGCTCTTTTCGGGCTGATCGGCATCGTGATTGCCTTCGGGCACTCGTTTCTGGCGATGTCCGGTGAAGAATCCCTCGCTCAGGTCAACCGCGAGTTGGAGTACCCCAAGCATCAAAACCTGGTACGGGCCGGATTTGTCATCTTCGTCTATTCGCTGCTGTTCACCTCGCTGGTTTCGTTCTTTGCCTATGCCATCATCCCCGACCCGGTCCGGCCACAGTATTTTGACAACCTGATCAGCGGCATTGCCTTGTACCTGGCCGGCCCGATGCCGCTGAAACTTCTTTTCCAGGCTTTCATCGTCATCGTTGGCTTTCTGATGTTATCGGGGGCTGTGAATACGGCCATTATCGGATCCAACGGCGTTCTCAACAGGGTTTCGGAAGACGGCGTAATGACCGATTGGTTCCGCGAACCCCATAAGAAATACGGCACAAGCCATCGCATGATCAACCTGATCGTGATCCTGCAACTTGCGACGATCATTGGCTCCCGCGGTAACGTCTATGTCCTGGGCGAGGCTTACGCGTTCGGCGTCATCTGGTCATTTGCCTTCAAGGGATTGGCAATGGTGGTCCTTCGCTTTAAAGATAAATCGCCGCGCGAGTGGAAGGTTCCCTTCAATATCAATCTGGGCCGCAACGAGATTCCGATGGGGCTGGGGGTGATTGCAGCGCTGCTGTTCTCGGTTGCCGGAATCAACTTGATCACCAAAGAGGTGGCGACGATCAGCGGCGTCGCCTTCACGCTGGTCTTCTTCCTCATTTTTGAGATCTCGGAGCGCATCAACGACCGGAAAGAGGGGGTGGCCGCCCACGTCGAAATGGATCAATTCCAGACACACCCGCAAGAAACCGTGTCAAACGAGAGCCTCGGCGTTCGGCCCGGAAACACGCTCTGTTTCGTTCGCGACTACCACACACTCGATCACGTCCGCAGAGCTCTGGAGCTGACGCACACGGGCAAAAAAGACCTGGTCGTGATGACCGTAAAGGTCCCCAAAGGACCCGACACCGGGTACAAGGGCATTCATGAACATCATCTTTTCACGAGCTTCAAGCAATTGCTGTTCACTCACGTGGTCGCGCTTGCGGAAAAGGCAGGCAAGCCGGTGCATCTGCTTGTCGTGCCATCCTCCAATATTCTCGAAGCCATCATCCTCACGGCGGCACAACTCAATTCGACCGAAGTCATTGTCGGGCCATCCGCGGTGCTGCCGCTCGCAGAACAAGCAAAGCATTTCCGAAGAGCGTGGGAGAAGCTGCGCGATCAACGTAAACATCAAGTCCTCTTCCGTATCATCGACGCTCACGGAAACTTACATGATTTTCCGATTGGAAGATCTTCGGCGGGATCTGTAGCATGATTGCATGATTGGGGTCGCCATCGATTAAAGGTCACTTCGATTCATTCCGCGGTACACCCTTTTGTAGGACCTCGACGAGATGACGGCCTGGCTCCGGAATAGTGACCTTGTCACCCAACACAATTTCCTTTGCTGTGATTTTACGACCATAGACTCGTTCATTGGCGTCATTGTCAGGGCGAAGCGTGGAACCCTCCAGGGAAATACCGGCAAAGAGGCCGCGCGAACGAGAGTAGCTCAAGATTTCTGCCCGCAAGTAGGCGTCGGTGGCGGCTTGAGCATCCCGCCCTTTGGGGCCTGCCACGGCGGAGATTTCAGCCCCCAATTTGACCTTGCTGTTGAGAATTGAACTCGCGCCTCTCTCATTCATCACCAGGAGGACAAGATCGGTGGATTGTCCACCCAGTTGAAATCCAAAGCTTCCACCTTCCAGGGCGTACATGGCTGGAGCGCCCCAGGATCCACGGAAATCCTTGCCCGTTCGGCACACCATCGCCCCGCGGCCATAACTCCCACCGACTCCGACCGCTAGCTTTAACACGGAAGGAATAATAATGACGCAATCGGTCTTCTCCAAGAGCTCCTGGGGAATGTTGTCCGGGATGTTCAGGATTTCTCCCATCACCACGCCGCAATTTTCCAGGCGGTCGGTTTCCTTTTCGTTATCCCCGGCACAGAGGGGAAGGGCAACAAACATACAGCAGAGAACAACTAGATAACGAAACATCGCTCACCTCCTCGATCAGAAGTTTATTGGTTTATGACTTTTTCCTCGCGCCTACGATTAGCAAGGCGACCCCGCCAGCCAACACCAGTCCTCCAAGTATTGGAGGGAGGGGGATTCGATCATGCTTCTCCACTGTGGCATGGATCGGTCCCACATCAAGGACCTTTTCTTGATGGGTATAAGTGAAACCTTGGTAGGCAAGGGCCACCACGCTCAGAATGACCAACAGGATCCCTATCAGAGTGATCGATTTCATGTTATTCGCCTCCGCTGTTATCCGAGAACTCTTCGGCCTTGAATGATCCTGATGAATAGTGGAGAACCCCGGAGCCGTGATATGAACCAAATGAATTGATGACCGGAGTTCTCATATGAATGCCTTTCCATTCCTTATCCTCCTCCCCCCACATGAAGCACGTTACAAGCGATGAAGGAGGATGTCTGTTCACTTAGGAACACCCTCGTCTTAAAACACCAGATTGCGATTTCTGTGTAAGAGAGTTGGACGGCCGATGTCTCCAGGATGCAAAGGTCTTTCATCGGATGTCCAGCTCCGATGCATTGGAGTTCGTCATCCGACCTGATTCCTGCGCTGGTCGACGATGGTCAATTCTGAACAGACGTCAGGGCGTTCGAATGCGATCATGATGTTGACTTCCTGATTCTTCATGAAAGGAGGCTATACCGCCGACCAGTTGTTCGGAAAAATCACGGAGCTCATGTCAGCGCCTCCCATGAGACCGTGATCGGGTTCAATCGGTGTTGAGCTCAGCCCTATGCGGCGTGCCCCGATAGAGCACCGAGAACGATCGTATCAGCAGTCCCGGCACTTTACGACTCACATGAACATGAAGAATTCGATGCACTTCCGTCTCGCTTTTTTAATATGGCTGCTCCTGATCTTTGCGGGGCTGCGACAGCCTGCATTCGCTCAACAGCCGTGTCCCTTGCCCCCTGCTGCTCCTGCTCCGCTGAACGCCAAGCAGTTGGTAGAGAAATTGGTCCGGATGAACCTCGAACGCGCTCAAGCGTTGCGTGCCTATCAGGGAACCCGAATCTATCGGCTTGAATATCGCGGTTTTCCAGGCACCCGGAGCGCGGAGATGGTCGTGGATGTCAAGTACGAGTCACCCGGAATCAAGGAATTTACCATCCTGTCAGCAACCGGATCGAAGCTGATCATTGACAAGGTATTTAAGAAACTCTTGCAGAGCGAAAAGGAAGCCTTCGAGGCGGTGAACCAAAAGCGCGCGGCTCTCAACAGCGAGAACTATGTCTTCACGCTGATCGGATACGAAAGCACGCCCGCCGGTTCAATCTATCTGCTTTCGGTCGAGCCCAGAACAAAGGACAAGTTCCTCTACCGCGGTCGAATCTGGGTAGATGCCGAAGAATTTGCTGTAGTGAGGATGGAAGTAGAGCCCGCGAAGAATCCATCCTTCTGGACAAAAAACACCGAAGTCCAACAGGCCTACGTCAAAGTGAATGGTTTCTGGCTCCCCGCGCAGCAGCACAGCCGCTCCACCATTCGCCTCGGCGGACGCGCCGATTTTACAATTGATTACAAGGATTATCAGATCACGGGCGTGAGTTCGTTGAGTAACGTCAGTAGTGCCGCAAACTCCCGCGAGTAGCTTCAGGATAGATGTATTTCAAGGCAACCAACTGCAAGCCCTTTTATTGTCGTCAGGGGTACGATTTGAGCGACGGGGAGTTCAAGAAGGAAATTCGGGGTTATATCCATGACTGGGGAGTGTACCACGATATCTGTAGAGACCCGCCCGGCCGAGGCCCGCACACCAGGACAGCGGCGGCGGCTTGGGCGCTGGGGGCTGATCACCGGAGCTTCGATCCTTGTCATCGCAGGCATCGTGCTGATCGTGTTGGCCCTGAACTGGCCATTCACGCAACAGGCCGTCACGACAGCGCTCGAGCACCGCTTCGCCCGAACCGTCCAGATCCAGAGCTTCCGCAAAACCTACTTTCCCCCGGGGTGCGTGGCTGAAGGGGTCAGTTTCCTGCACCGGGAAGGCGAGGACCTGCCCCCGTTGATCAGCGTCCAGGCGCTGATCATTCGCGGGAGCTACTATGGCCTTCTCCGGATTCACAAGCGCGTGGATGACGTCCAGGTGAAAGGTTTGCACGTGTTAATAGCGCCGCCGGCTAAGAGCGGCCGGCCGCCGAACGTGATCCCGTTGACGACCAGCACTTCCGGCAATTCGGTCACGATTGGTGCAATCACCGCGGATGACGCTTTGTTGGAGTTTATGCCCAGGCAGCCGGGGCATGAACCCTTCAAGCTGCGGGTTCATCGGTTGACATTCGACCAGGTCAGTGAGGGCCGGTCCATTCCCTACCATGTAACGTTGTTAAATCCGGAGCCGCCAGGGGAAATTCGGTCGGACGGTAAAATCGGCCCCTGGGATGAGGATGACCCCGGCAGTACTCCAGTGACCGGTTCCTACACTTATGAGCACGCGAACCTGGCTGTGTTCGAGGGTATCGCAGGAAGTCTGACGTCCCGCGGCAAGTTCAGCGGCACCATCGGCCATATGGATACGAATGGCGAAACCGACGTGCCCGACTTCCGGGTATCCGGAAGCAGCCACACCGTTCACCTGACTTCAAAATTCCAGGCGGTGGTGGACGGAACGAATGGAGACACGTATCTTCAGAACGTGGAGGCGCATTTTCAGGGAACCACGGTGACGTCGAGTGGCAGCGTGGCCGGGCACCCCGGCCAGCACGGAAAATCAGCTCGGCTGGAGATGGCCGTGAACGGAGGCCGCATTGAGGATTTGTTGTACCTTTTTACGGAGGAGAAACACTCGTCGATGACCGGCAGTATCAACCTGCGCGCGAAAGTGGAAGTGCCGCCGGGGCCGCCGGGGTTCTTGAGGAAGCTGGATCTTGCAGTCGGCTTCGGCATTGGCAGCGGGCGCTTCACGGACACAGACTTACAACAGTCGGTCAACACATTAACTCAGAGTGCCCGCGGCGAGAACAAGAAGCAGCAAGCCGAAAACCCGGAAACGGTGCTCTCGAATCTTAAGGGTCGGATCTCGGTGAACAACGGCGTCGCAACGCTGTCCAACATCTCCTTCAGCGCTCCGGGTACGCTCGCCGAGCTGCATGGCACCTACAACTTGCTGGACCGAAAAGTCGATCTCCATGGAATTTTGCACACCAACGGAAAGTTATCCGACACCACGTCGGGATTCAAGGCGCTGGTATTGAAGGCCGTCGGTCCGTTCCTGAAAAAGAAGTCTGTTACGGTCGTCCCCTTCACGATTACCGGCACATCTTCCAATCCTTCTTTCGCGTTGGATTTTGCTGGAAAAAGCCGGGAATCCTCTCTCCCCCCAGCCGGTGAGCCGCGACAATTCTGATTGAGGGGGTTTCCTCCCACGGGCTGTTGCCCCAGTCCCTCTGTTACAGTGCTCAATGGTTCGGGGCCGATGACATTATGCGGACTACAATAATCAAAGGTTGGTCGAGCAGAGAATATGTACAAAAACTTAATCATTGCAGCCATCACAACTGTTCTTGCCGTAACTATGCTCCTTGCTGTAGACACACGTCTTCAAAAAGACACAGACGAGACAATTGCCTATCTGTTGGCCTTCGTTGCCAAATCCGATTGTACCTTCATTCGTAACGGCCAGTCCTACACTGGCAAACGAGCGTCGGATCACTTGAATAGCAAGTATCAATATTACAAGGACAAAATCGCGACACCGGAAGATTTCATCCGGCTTGCTGCCACCAAGAGTATGCTCTCGGGTAAACCCTACATGATCAGGACGACCGAAGGAAAAGAACTGCGGAGTGACGAGTGGATGAAACATATCCTGGAAGAGTACAGAAAAACCAGGAAAGACAAGGAAGAAAAGAAGACGGGCGGCTAATAAAGACACCCTGGACGTTGCCGTCCATTAGGCTTCGGGATGTAGACTCTCCGAGAGGCCTGTGCCCAGGGTCGCCTCGATGCTCCCGACTGTCGAGATCTCCTAACTGATCCTCACATTCCCTTCTCATGCTCTCCTCATCTCACCCCGTCCACACCGGGGGTCGATTGTCACTTGATGGCGTAGAAGCTTCCCCGCATGAAGGGGGGTGTGAGTCGGCGGAGTCAGGCGGAAAACTGCTCCTTGCTCCTTTCCCCGTCGCGGCGGCCTCCTGCGTCGATGATTTTCCGTCGGTTCATCCCGGCGCTCTGAAGGGGCTGGTCAAATCAGAACAGACAGCTCGATGGGGCCCTGTTAACGTGTTTTGGACTCGAGAGCTAGTATTCAGAAGAAGTCCAGAAGAAAGGAAGGTCCACAATGTTGCTACTCATTGTCGTTTTGGTGTTGGTTTTGGGTGCCGGGGGAGGGTACTACGGCCATACCCGCTGGGGTTACCAGGGAGGCGCTGGCGTAGGGCTGGGTACCATATTAGTGATTCTCCTTATAGCCTACCTGTTAGGGATTTTGCATTGAGGCAAAGCTCGCCGCTCAGCACTCCTCCCCGATCGGTGCTTACTTGTGGCGCAAGGGAGCAACTTGAAGGCGGGCCCCGGAAGATGCAATGCAATACGAGAGGAGAACTTATGAGCACCAGCAAAGCTTCGCCGGTCACTTTGTCCAAACTCCTGAGCCGGCATGAAGTCGCCGAACGCACTATAGCCTTCCGCTTTGAAAAGCCATCGAAGTGGACATTCAAGGCGGGCCAGTTTCTTGACATGACTTTGCTCGATCCTTCAGAGACGGATGCCGAAGGAGATACGCGCACGTTTTCAATCGCGAGTGCTCCCCACGATGAAACCCTGATGGTGGCTACTCGAATGCGCGATACGGCTTTCAAGCGAGTGTTAAACACAATGCCGCTCGAATCCGCGATTAAGATCGAAGGTCCGTGATGATCAATGAGGCCGGAGTCGGCGATGACGACATTCGCGCGGAAGAGTTTGCGGGCTACTGATCGTTCATTGTCTGCCTCCACCCCCGGAAGACATTTGCCGGCATCTACTAATTCGACCTGCCCAACCTATGCGATCAGTAGGAATGCGGGTGCATGGCAGCAGATCACATGATGTCCATTGGAGATCCAAGACGGTTCACGTCCTCACAATGCGCGCCGCAATTCCCCGAACTTCCTGAGGCAAAGAAAGGTGAGGAGGAAGCATTATGCATCTCAATAAGAAAGTAAGCGTCGTCATCGGCCTGGCAGCGGTGATCGCCGGGACAGGGCTGCTCATCCGTCATTTTGTGTCCGCACAGCACGCGCCCGCGTTCCGCTTCACGACCGTGCAACGAGGTGACCTCCAAGCCCTCGTCTCGGCGACCGGGACACTCAATGCCGTCACAACCGTCAGCGTCGGCACACAGGTCTCAGGACAGGTCTCCGCGCTGCTGGTCGACTTCAACGACCACGTCAAAAAGGGACAACTCCTCGCCCGTATCGACCCGACCATCGCACAGCAGGGGGTGGCCGATGCACAGGCGAACCTCGAGAAGGCGCAAGCGCAGGCAAACCAGGCCTCACGCGATCAGAAACGCAACCGCGAGCTCTCGTCGGGCGGGCTCATCGCGCGGAGCACGCTCGAGCAGGGCCGATCTGCACTGAAGGTCGCGCAAGCCGATGTGAAATCGGCCAGTGTCGCCCTCCAGCGGGCGAAGCAGAACCTGTCGTTCACCTCCATCTACTCGCCCATCGATGGCGTCGTGGTCGAGCGGAACGTCAACAATGGACAGACGGTGGCGGCGAGTCTCTCCGCTCCTCAGCTGTTCCTCATCGCGAACGATCTCTCGCACATGCAGATCCTCGCGCAGGTGGGTGAAAGCGACATCGAGCTAATCAAGCAAGGCCAGTCAGTGAAGTTCACCGTGCAGGCCTTGCCGGGACAGACCGCAAGCGGCAGCGATTCCGACGACGTGATCCTGATCCCCTACACGACTGCAGCGACCCGTCTCACGGGCAAGCCCCGCATTCCGCAGATTCTCGCCAGCACCGCCTCGGAAGGCGAACTCTCGGCGGCGCAGGACGAGATCAAAACGCTGCTGCGTGAGTCGCATCACATCACCGGCGATGATGAGGATGATTTCACGGTCCGCAATCAGACCGACCTCGCCACCGCTGCAGAGAGCAGCACCCGCGTGATGACCCTGCTGATGGCGGCGATCGCATCGATCTCACTGCTCGTCGGCGGCATCGGCATCATGAACATCATGCTGGTGTCGGTCACGGAGCGGACGCGCGAGATCGGCATTCGCCTCGCGCTCGGCGCGCGCGGCTCGGACGTGCTGACGCAGTTCCTCGTTGAGAGCATCGTGATGGGCGTCCTGGGCGGCATCGGCGGTCTCGTTCTCGGCATCACGAGCGCGAAGGTGCTCGCCCACTTCACGGGATGGGAAACAAACATTTCGCCGCTCGTGATGATTATTGCCGTCGGCTTTTCCGGCGCAGTCGGCGTCTTCTTTGGCTTCTACCCGGCGCAGAAAGCGGCAGCGCTGCGTCCGATCGAGGCCTTGAGGTACGAGTAAGCGCATTCGGTCGACGTCCCGTTCCACAACAGATACAATACCTTCGGCGGAAGACACGCCGATCATATTACGTTAATGCCTGCGGCCCACTCCAAAACGGACACTGCCGCGCGGGTCATCCTGCGCGACAACGGCGTTGGGGTTCCTCCGCAATCCACTCGAATTCTTCGGCAGCCCCGCCGATTTGAAGTCACCCATGCTTCTGATCAGCCTTCCAACAAGACCAGGACGATAAATCACTCAGTCGAGGCATGAGTGGAAACCTCAGAGAAGACCCTGAACACAACCGGGCGCACCGATAACCCCCCTAGCAAAAACGGGCCGCATTTTTCCGTTCAACTGTTGGAAAAAGCGCGTGCTGATACCGATGCCGTTCTGAAGGAGCTGGGATCGCAACTCAGTGGCCTGAGCGAGACTGAAGCCGATTCTCGCTTGAAGCAAGTGGGGACGAACGAGATCGCCCGGGAGAAGCGTCAGTCCGGCCTGATGCGCCTCTTGAGTAACATCAAAAATCCATTGGTCCTCCTGCTTCTGGCGCTGGGCGTGCTTTCCTTCCTAACGGGTGACCTGCGGGCGATGGTGGTTATTTTCGTGATGGTGGTTCTGGGCGTGGTGTTGCGCTTCTTCCAGGAAATGCGCGCCGATAACGCGGCCGAAAAGCTCAAAGCGATGGTCAGCAACACGGCGACTTTGGTCCGGGATGGCAAGGAGAAAGAAGTCTCACTCAAGATGCTGGTGCCTGGAGATATCATCCGGCTGGCAGCCGGTGATATGGTGCCGGCGGATGTCCGGGTGCTCTCCGCCAAAGACCTGTTTCTGAATCAGGCGGCTCTCACTGGCGAAGCCCTGCCTGTCGAAAAGAAAGCCGCCCTCGCTCCGGCAGACGTTCAAAATCCGCTCGACCTTCCCAATATCTGCTTCCTGGGTTCCAACGTGGAGAGTGGATCCGCGACGGCCGTGGTCCTCCACACCGGGAACCAGACCTACTTTGGATCCCTGGCCGTCAGCATTGTCAGCGAGCGCCAGCTCACCAGCTTCGACAAGGGCATCAACAAGTTTACCTGGATGATGATCTGCTTTATCGCCGTCATGGTTCCGGCGGTTTTCCTCATCAACGGACTGAGCAAGCACAACTGGCTGGAAGCTTTCCTGTTTGCCATGGCCGTGGCAGTCGGGCTGACCCCCGAGATGCTGCCCATGATCGTGACCGTTAACCTGGCCAAGGGCGCCCTCGCGATGTCGCGCAAGAAAGTGATCGTCAAACGCCTGAATGCCATCCAGAATTTCGGGGCGATGGATGTGCTGTGTACCGACAAAACCGGCACCCTGACCCAGGGCAAGATCGTGCTCGAAAAGCACCTGGACGCGCACGGCGATCCAAGCCAGAAGGTGCTCGACTATGGCTATCTGAACAGCTACCACCATACCGGGTTGAAGAACCTGCTCGACGAGGCGATCCTCGACCATGAGGAATTGGAAGAACGCTTGAAAGCGAACAAAAAGTACCGCAAGATCGACGAGATTCCTTTCGACTTCGTGCGGCGCCGGATGTCGGTGGTGGTGGAAGATGAAACCGGGTTGAACACGCTGATCTGCAAAGGCGCGGTGGATGAAGTGATGACCCTGTGCACCCGGGTGGAACTCCAGGGGAAAGTCATCGCTGTTCAGGCCGAACACGACGCCAAACGCCGGCAGATGGTGGACGCCCTGAATGGTCAGGGCTTCCGGGTGATAGCCCTGGCGTATAAGGAAATGCCGAACGCCCCGGATGAACCCGTCTATGCGATCAAGGATGAGTCGGACCTGATCCTGCTGGGTTTCCTGGCCTTCCTCGATCCGCCCAAGGGCACCGCGACGGAGGCATTGAAGCAGCTTCGCACCCTGAACGTGAATGTCAAGGTTTTAACCGGCGATAACGAGATCATCACCGCCTATATCTGCAAGGAAGTGGGCATATCGGTGGAGCATCTATTGCTCGGCTCCCAAATCGAGACGATGAGCGTGGCGGAATTGGCTGAAGCGGTCGGCGCAACGAGCGTCTTTGCCCGCCTGGCCCCGGCTCACAAGGAACACATCATCCGTGCGCTCCAAAGCAGGGGTCACGTGGTGGGGTTTATGGGCGATGGGATCAACGATGCCCCGGCCTTGAAAGCCGCCGACGTAGGCATCTCAGTGGACAGCGCGGTAGACATCGCCAAGGAGTCATCCGATATCATCCTGCTGGAGAACAGCCTGCTGGTGCTGGAGCAGGGTGTGCTGGAAGGCCGGCGGGTGTTCGGCAACATTGTCAAGTACATCAAGATGGCGGCCAGCTCGAACTTCGGCAACATGTTCAGCGTCGTGGGCGCCAGCGCATTCCTGCCCTTCCTGCCCATGCTGCCGATCCAGGTGCTGACCAACAACCTCCTGTACGACTTCTCGCAGACCACCATCCCCACTGACGAGGTGGACGCGGACTGGTTGATCCGGCCGCGCCAGTGGACGATCGGGAAGATCATGCATTTCATCCTGTTTATCGGGCCGATCAGCTCGATCTTCGATTACCTGACGTTCTTCCTGATGCTGTACGTTTTCAACTGCTGGCATAACCCGGCCCTGTTTCACACCGGCTGGTTCGTGGAGTCGCTCTTCACCCAGACGCTAATCATCCATGTCATTCGCACCAACAAGATTCCGTTTATCGAAAGCCGGGCGAGCCGCCCGCTGATTCTCACTTCAATACTCATCGTCGCGGTGGGCGCCTGGCTGACGATTTCGCCCCTCGCGAAAACGCTCGGATTTGTCCCGCTCCCGCCGTTATACTGGCTGTTTCTGGCGATCATGCTGCTGGGTTATGCGATCCTGACCCAGGTGGTGAAGACCTGGTTCATTCGCAGGTTTGGCGAATAATCGCGGGACAATTCGGGACTTTCCTGAATTTATGGGATAGCCCACGAGGTCAGGTCAGTATATGAATATGCCCCGTCGGCGCATGGTCCTGAAAGCACACGAGCGTCAGATGTTGTTGGAATCTGAATTTCTCTAATTTCATTTAGAAATGTGACGATCTCTTTAATTGTGAAACTGAAATATCTACTGGTGGGTTTGCACCAAATGATGAAGACCAAAGTAAGAACTCATCGATGCCTTCCGAGCAAACAATGGGGATCATCCTCACATATTCCCGTTCCATCAATTGCCCAAGCCCAGCTGACTTATTCACCGGAGGGACTGTATGTTTTAACCCAGGCGATGCGTGATACTGATAAATAATCCACTTTGCGCGCTGAAGATTTGATTGCGAGATATCTATTTCTCCTGTTCGCAAGTCTGCTGCACCAAGATCAACATCTGAGACCCAAATCTGCGCAGTTGTAAAAATCACTGGGAGAAGGTCAACGGTTTCCCGTAACTCAAGACAATTGGGATTCCTCATAAAGATTTCCAGCATCCCGTTTAACGCTCGGCACACCTGAGTTGCCGCTTCTTCGATCGTTCCCTTGATCTGTCCAGTTGCGTCTCCTCTCTTACCGGATTTGATTTCAACGGCTATTTGATAAGGCTTTGGGCCATCGTGAAGATCAACAATTGCTGCTCGGGAGCGCAGTTTCCTATTTTCACCAAGTTCCGCATGTTCCATCACAAAAATTCGTTTACTCCGGTTCCTCCTGTAATATGGCGCATAGGCAAAACACCAGTCTGAGAATGCCGGGTTAGCACGTTTGCATTCAGCCAGGATGTAATATGGAGAGGAATTGAAATGCTTAAGAACAAAGTCTACGCGTGTTCCAAACTGTTGGACTTCAACTGGAAACTCCGTGGCTTCAAATACCCATTTGGATTTATTTGCTCGAAAGAGTTCTTCTGCCCGTCTTAGGACGCTGTATTGAAAAGGGTGTCCTTGTCTATTAAGGGCAACATCGAAGGCTTTCAAGACTTGGTTTCTCCTGTTTTCTTTTTCAGTAGGCATATTGAATGCTCTGGTATCAGTTGGAATCACTTGGCATCGACGAAAACTCAGGTGTGATCCTTAATTTTTCCACTGTCACAGACACAACACCTGATCGCCTTACCGCATGGAAAATTCGGGACAATCCAGGCAGACCGTTTCCACGTTGGCGAATATCATCTGTTCGGCTTCGGCCAAAATTATCTCACGATGGTTTCGAACAGGGTTTTATGCATCCGGATACGGGCCAAGAAACCTTTCCCCGTTGAAATGAATCATATGCGTCGGAGATTCTGCCACCCAAACTTCTGTTTCCCATGAAATCTGTCCGAGGTGCACGACCATTTCTTTGCGGGTGAGAAACGCCGTGACGTACACCAAGCCAGCCTTCGATTTCGCGAACAAGTCTTTGAGCTCTTGATGCCGTTTTGGACTTACCGGCCCATGGGAGGTGACTGCTTCGATCAGCAGCAGCCAGTTTTTCTTTGTGTAATGAATGATGACATCCGGCATCTTGCCGTGCTCTTCCAGATGCACACCCAACTTGCTGAGGCCACTCTTGTCAAAGTAGGCGAATTTTGTGTCGGTATCGCCAACGTAAAGAACGCGCCCGGCAGGCGCAAAGACCGGTGCGAAATCCTTGAGGATATTTTCTACGAGGACATTCTGTCCACCAGGCGATAGCGTGATCGTTACCTTGCCGGACACTCGCACGGGAATTCTACGAGCGTATCTCTCTTCCGCATATTTCTCGCGGAGCGTCGTCACCTTTTTTCGAAATTCCCTAAGCGTTTTCTCCCACTTCGTTGTTCCGAAAGTGCGGATCAGGACGAGAGCCGTAGCGTCGATTTGATAGACGGTTTTCCCGCTATTGATGGGGCGAGTCGGCTCGTCGGGATTGTAAAGAATTATTCCCGCTTCGAGAAATTGGTGCACAGTCTGTCTTCTCACCGTTTCGCGAGTATTGGGCGCGTATTTCTTGCCGTAATGTTGTTCAAAGAACCCCATCATTTGCGTAATCCCTTTCAAGGGAGCGGAAGCGTCACTCCACGCCCTGCGAGGGGTTAGATCGAGTAACGCTAACAGCGTCAATGCCGACCGTTCGTTTTGTTGTGCCCTCGGGAAGCCGAGCGCCTTCAGAATTTCGAGTGCCGCGTCGATTTTGTTCATAGTGATCAATGGGTGATTGGATGTTCCAGTTTGTTGAAAGACGATTCTCTCAACCGAATTGTCGATCTCTTGTTGTCCTAACAGCGAATCGCCGGCCTCTTGTCCAAGCGCTTCAAGTTGCGCGCGTGTCGGAAAAGGGAGTGAATAGAGGTCAGTTGCATTGACTTGAGTGTGGCCGCTGAATAGGCGGAAATATCGATCGAGTAATGTTGAGTTCAGGTAGAGCGCGAGTCCTCTGGCCAGGTTTGCATCAAGTCCCAGTCCACCGCGGTGGATGTAGTTGAGGTGATTCTCGATGCCGAGCAATTCGGTGAGTGTATCACCCTTGAAATGCACTGCTGCAACAATCCTTTTTCTCTCCTCTTTCGCTGTGAATCGCTTCACCAGCACGTACGTGTCATTCGGGACGAACAAATCACGATGGCCTTCGTTAACGGTGATGGCATTGAACTTGGCTTTGGGGTTCGGCCACTTAATTCGGGATTGTCGTAAGTGTTGGGGATAAAGCAACGGAGCGGTCTTGTCGTTCGATTCGGCTTGCAGTAGGTCAGCCGCGCGAAAATCCACTACGCGGCCTGTTGACGCTGACAGCCCCATATGGTCAAGACGAGTGACCAGAGATTGAAGTCGCTGTTGAACCTCGTCATCAACGCTGTCTTCGACAATGCGAATGAACCGCTGTGGATCGTCCGGCAGGACTATTTTTTCATAACGCGATTCATGGTACGAAACCATGTCGTCAGATTGGCCACTCGACGTAAAGATCATCACCGTCTGGGGTTTAATTCTCGTCTTGACGGCGTGAAGGATGACATTCTCCTGCAACACATCGGCTTCATTGAAAGCAGCTTTTCGTGACTCAAAAACGTGCATGGACTTGATCGCCATCTCTTTCAAAAAAAATTTGCGAAACGGCGCGTGATATGGGCCGTTGCAGAAGCTGCGCGGCGTGATCGCGACCAATTCTCCATCATCTGCCAGTAGCTTCACAACCAGTCCTAGAAAGGCCGTATAGAGATTAACCACCGGCAATCCCACTGCCTCAAGATGCTTTCGCTCCGCTGAATCCGTGGCGATCTTGCGGTAAGGCGGATTCAGGATTGCAGCATCGTAACGCTGGTGCTCGCCGGTGAAAAGGTCATCTCGGAGTGCCAGACTTGCATCGGAGATGAAGTCCGTCCGGTGAATCACATGCGTGAAATAAACGCCATTCCCTGCAAGATGTCTCGCGCAAAGTTCCAGCGTATCTTCCAAGTGGTCGGCAAGCGTCGAATCAATCTCGAAAGCATCCACATGAAACGAAGTAGGTCGCTGGTCGCTCTGAAGAATCCACTCGACGACAGCAGCGGTCAACGAGCCGATTCCAGCGCCTGGGTCAAGCAAACGAATTGACGAACGATGCGGCGACAGCCTGCCTGCCATCAATTTCGCAACAAAGTAAGGCGTTAGCACTTGCCCAAATTCAGAGCGCTTCTTGGGGTCAAGATGGTCCGTCACCGCCACCCTCGCCAGGTCAACGGTCTTACCTAATTCTGCTAGTGCGACACTCGCGTCCATTGCCGCGTATTATGTCAGCGTGGGCCAGCCCGGGCAAGCTTTCCTTCCGCGAACAAGCCGGCGATTGAATGCCGATAAGCCTGAGCCGTGCTTCTACTTCGGCCACCCCATGCTTGACGCCTGCATTGCGTTCGCTCCATACTCCCGTTCCAGAAATGGAGACATATATGACGAGCACACACGATAAGCAACACCGCTCTATCCTGCGAGGAATCGCCCATCGAGCGATGCTGGAACGAGGACTTGTCCCGGATTTCCCGTCCCGGGCGCTCGCCGAGCTCGACGGAATCCAAACCGCTTGGGGTCGGACTAAGTCAACTCATTGAAACTCTTGTCGATCATCGGAAAAAAGGCTAGTATTTAGGCCTTAGAAGGTGTTTTTTGCCCCCGAAATAATCCCCCATTTGGCAACTTGGATCAGCAGGGAAGGCTGCGATGGCGAGAGTACCTCGGCATTATCTGCTGGGACATATCTGGCATTTGACCCACCGCTGTCACCAGCGTCGGTTTCTGCTCGAGTGACCGAAGTGCTGTTTACGAGTTCCAGGGTACGAGAAGCAATTCATCCCCCCCATTCGATTCAATTCTCAGGATGAATTCCCTTGCGCCAATGAAGGAACAGGAATGGCAATATGGCTTAGGGGGCATTTATGAAACGACAACTGGGCGTTCTCACGACGGACCATATTGAAAATCTCATCTATGTGGTGGATGAACAGAGGGTCATGATGGACACGGATCTGGCTCGGATTTACGGCGTGTCCACGAAGGCCCTGAACCAAGCGGTCAGGCGGAACAAACACCGGTTCCCCGATGATTTTGTGTTTCAACTCACGAAGAAGGAAGTGGGTCTTTTGAGGTCACAAATTGTGACCTCAAATAGGCGAGGTGGTAGACGCTATCTTCCTTATGCATTCACCGAACATGGGGCCATCATGGCTGCCAATATTCTCAACAGCGAACAGGCTGTTACCATGAGCGTGTTCGTCGTGCGTGCATTCATCAAAATGCGAGAAATCCTAGGCGGAAACAGGAAGTTGGCGGTAAAGCTCGCAGAATTAGAACGCAACTTGACGACGCGCCTCGCGATCCATGAGGAAGCTATCGTGCAGCTCTTCAAAGAAATACGTGAGTTGCTCAAACCGCCACCGGCACAACCGGAATCCAAGAAACGCAGGATTGGATTTCATCGCGGGTAGGCAAATTGAGGTTTGGTAGGTCGACCTGGAAATTAGGGACGATGGAAGTCTGAGATGGCGAGAGCACAGCGGCATTATCTGCCGGGACAAATCTGGCAATTTACCGAGCGCTGTCATGAGCCTCGTTTCGGTGAACAAACCCACGATTAAATGCCGGTAAGCTTGCGCCCCGCTTGCACTCCGACCACTGCCTGCTTGACGCCCGCGTTACCCTCGCCCCATACTTCCGTTCCAGAAACGGTGCGATCTATGACAGATACAAACGACAAGCAACACCGCTCGATCCTGCGAGGAATTGCCCATCGGGCGATGCTGGAACGAGGACTTGTTCCAGATTTTCCATTCCAGGCGCTTGCCGAGCTCGACGGAATCCACGGGCCAGCGACGCACACTGACGGATCGACGCGCGATCTCAGGAACCTTCTCTGGTGCTCCATCGACAACGATGATTCGCGTGATCTCGACCAGCTGACCGTTGCCGAATCCCTCCAAGGCAGCACCGATGGGGTCGTCAAGGTCCTGGTCGCCGTTGCCGACGTTGACGCCGTCGTCAAGAAGCGGTCGGCACTTGACGATCATGCGCGGCAAAACACCACCTCGGTCTACACGGTGGCCGAGACCTTTCCGATGCTGCCTGAGAAACTCTCCACGGATTTGACCTCTCTCAACCTTGAGTCAGACCGCCTGGCCATCGTTATTGAAATGGTTCTTGCCGGGGATGGATCGCTTCAGAGTTCGGACGTTTATGGAGCGACGGTGCGCAGCCGTGCCAAGCTGGCCTACAACAGCGTTGCCGGCTGGCTGGAAGGGAACGGGCCGATGCCACCCGGCGTCGGCGCAGTCACCGGTCTCGACGAGAACCTTCGACTCCAGGACCGCGTGGCCCAGAAACTGAAAGCGCTCCGGCACCTCCACGGTGCACTCGATCTCGAAACCATCGAAGCCCGCCCGGTCTTTGACGGAGATGAGCTCAAAGACCTGGAAGCCGATAAAAGAAACAAGGCCAAAGACATTATTGAGGACTTCATGATCGCTGCCAACGGCGTGACCGCGCGATTCCTCGCGGCGAAAAAGTTTCCGTCGCTCCGGCGTGTCGTCCGCATCCCCAAGCGCTGGGACCGGATCATCGAGCTTGCCGCGGAACACGGTTCGACGTTGCCCAAGGAACCCGACTCCAAGGCCCTGGACCAATTCCTGGTAGCGGCGAAAGCCGCGGATCCCCTCCGCTTTCCCGATCTTTCTCTCAGCGTCATCAAGCTCCTGGGTGCCGGTGAATACGTCGTCGAAATTCCGGGAGCGAGTGTCGCCGGGCACTTCGGTCTTGCGGTCAAGGACTATGCTCACTCCACCGCCCCGAACCGCCGGTATCCCGATCTGATTACCCAGCGGTTGCTGAAAGCAGCCGTGGCAGGACGTTCCCTGCCCTACCAAAACGACGAATTGGAGGCGCTCGCAAAGCACTGCACCGAAGAGGAGGACGCCGCGAAGAAGGTTGAACGGCAAGTCACAAAATCCGCCGCCGCGATGCTGTTGGAATCAAGGATCGGCGAGCAGTTTGATGCCATCGTCACCGGCGCGTCGGACAAGGGCACATGGGTCCGTCTTCTGCATCCCCCGGTTGAAGGAAGATTGGTGAGCGGTCTTGAAGGTATGGATGTCGGCCACCGGCTCCGCGTGCAACTGGTCCGCACGGATGTGGAGCGCGGCTATATTGACTTCAAGAGAGTGGCGTAAGATAAGGCGGATCACAGAATGAGGATTAAACCATGAAAACAAACACACTCACTCCGGAACTGCTCCAGAAGATGGACGCCTATTGGCGCGCGGCGAACTATCTCTCGGTCGGGCAAATTTATCTTTACGACAATCCGTTGCTGAAGCGGCCACTGGCGCTCGCGGATGTGAAGCACATGCTGCTGGGACACTGGGGCACGACCCCCGGGCAGAACTTCATTTACGTGCACCTGAACCGGGTCATCAAAAAATACGACCTCGACATGATTTACGTCTCCGGCCCCGGGCACGGCGGCCCGGCGGTGGTGGGCAACACTTATCTCGAGGGCACTTACAGCGAGATCTATCCCAACATCAGCCAGGATGAGGCCGGGCTTCGGAAGCTCTTTATTCAGTTTTCGTTTCCCGGAGGAATTCCCAGCCACGCATCGCCGGAGTGCCCAGGCTCGATCCACGAGGGCGGCGAGTTAGGCTATTCGCTCAGCCATTCGTTCGGGGCGGTGTTCGACAATCCCGACCTCGTCGTCGCCTGCGTCGTCGGCGATGGCGAGGCGGAAACCGGACCGCTGGCCACGGCGTGGCATTCCAACAAGTTTCTCAATCCGGCCACCGACGGCGCGGTGCTGCCGATCCTGCATCTCAACGGCTACAAGATTTCCAACCCGACCCTCCTCGCGCGCATCACCCGCGAGGAATTGGAAGAGTTGTTCCTCGGCTACGGGTGGACGCCCTACTTCGTCGAGGGTCACGAGCCCGGACTGATGCATGAGGCCATGGCCGCAGCGCTTGACACGACGGTGGAGCAGATCAAAAAAATCCAACAGGACGCCCGCATCCACGGCAACATCGCGCGTCCGCGCTGGCCGATGATCGTTCTCAATTCACCCAAGGGCTGGACGGGGCCAAAGATGATCGATGGCCGGCAGGTTGAAGGCACCTTCCGGTCGCACCAGGTGCCGCTCTCCGACCCGGCCACCCATCCCGAGCACCTCAAGCTGTTGGAAGACTGGTTGAGGAGCTACCGGCCCGAGGAACTCTTCGATGAGCAGGGCCGCCTGAAACCGGAACTGGCCGAACTTGCGCCCCAGGGCGATCGACGCATGGGCGCGAATCCCCACGCCAACGGCGGCATGCTGCTCCGCGACCTGCGGATGCCGGATTTCTGCGACTACGCGGTCGACGTACCCTCGCCGGGGGTGCGCGGCATTGGCGACACCCATGTGCTCGGGCGTTTCCTGCGCGATGTGGCGAAGCTGAACAGCGAGCAGCGGAATTTCCGGGTCTTTGGTCCTGACGAGACGCTCTCCAACGGTCTGGAGGCCCTCTTTGAAGTGACCCAACGCCAGTGGGACGCCGCGACCGTGCCGAACGATGAATTTCTCTCGCCCACAGGGCGCGTGGTGGAAATGCTCAGCGAGCACCAATGCGAGGGCTGGCTTGAGGGCTACCTGCTCACTGGGCGGCATGGACTCTTCAACTGCTACGAGGCGTTCATCCACATCGTCGATTCGATGTTCAACCAGCACGCCAAGTGGCTGAAGGTCACGTCACAACTGCCGTGGCGGCGGAAGATCGCCTCGTTAAACTACCTGCTGGCCTCGCATGTGTGGCGTCAGGATCACAACGGATTCACCCACCAGGATCCCGGTTTCATCGACCTCGTGGTAAACAAGAAGGCCGAGATCGTGCGGGTTTACCTTCCGCCGGATGCAAACTGCCTGCTATCGGTGATGGACCACTGCCTGCGCAGTCGCCATTACGTCAACGTGGTAATCGCGGGCAAACACCCGGCGCCGCAGTGGCTGACAATGGACGCCGCCGTCAAGCACTGCACCAAGGGCATTGGCATCTGGCAGTGGGCCAGCAACGACCAGGACGATGCCCCCGACGTCGTCATGGCCTGCTGTGGCGACGTGCCCACGCTGGAGACGCTCGCCGCCGTCGCCATGATGCGCGAGCATCTGCCCGACCTGAAAATCCGCGTGGTCAACGTCGTCGACCTCATGAAGCTACAGCCGCAGACCGAGCACCCGCACGGATTGAGCGACATGGATTTCGACGAGCTTTTCACCCGGGACAAGCCGGTCATCTTCGCCTTCCATGCCTACCCGTGGTTGATCCACCGGCTCACCTACCGCCGCACCAACCACGACAACATCCACGTCCGCGGCTACAAGGAAGAGGGCACCATCACCACACCCTTTGACATGACGGTGCTGAACGATCTGGATCGTTTTCACCTCGTGATGGATACCATCGAACGCCTGCCGCAAACCGGCGATAAGGGCATCTACCTGAAGCAACAGCTCAAGGACAAACTGATCGAGCACAGGCAATACATCAACAAATATGGCGAAGACCTGCCGGAGATTCGGAATTGGAAGTGGGGCGGCACAAAGTAATTGGCACGCAGAGTTCTCGGTTGCCCGTCGCCTGGACAGAAGATTTTCTAAGAAAATCGAGCCCAAAGATTCCCGCGTCCCGGGCGCGAAAACAATTAGTTCTTATCAAAACAATTCGTGTCTTTACTGGCAAAACAATCTTTCAGGAGCTGAATTCGACCCTCTATTTATGCTGCCCTCAGGTTTCTTTGAAAATCGTCCCGTTTATGCAAATCAGCCCTGTTTGCTTCCAGCGTGTCCGGGTTAGGAAATTGAGAGTGACGGCCGGGAAACGAGAGTCCCCTTTGAGGGGACTTGTCTTAATACAGCCCGCCGCTTCAACGGCGGGAACTGGCGGAGGGGAAGTATTACCCCGATTTATCGGGGTTGGTGGGAAATGGGTCGGTCGTTAACGGCCGACCCGGGGCGGAGGCCAACCCCGATGAATCGGGGTGAAAAACCTAGGGCGCGTCGCCTTTCCCGCCGGTGAACCAGCGGGCTGTACGCAACCAAGTCCCCCAAGGGGGACTGTGATCGTGCGCACGGGTCACGATCTGGCCCATGAATCCTGCTGAAGAGAACTGGGCAACCAACATGAGCCCGCTTTACAAGCCAAATCCCGAGACGGTGGCTTTTCATTCCTCCTCCGCGATTTCTGGCACCGAACAGCGTATACTCGCGACATACACTGATCTCCCCTGAAGGGACACGAACATGCCAGACGAAGAGTGGATCAAAACACTTGAAGATGGCAGAAGAGTGAAATTCACCTACCAGGAACTGCCGGAAGACGGGGCATTCATCACCGCGCAAATCGAAGGGAATGAGGTCGTCTATTCGGTTATATTGACCAATGCAGGAAACCCGCTGAGTCGTGAAGATGTGGAAAGTCATTTCAAGGGCGAGCTTTCGAAGAAGTAGCAACACTCTATTGGCGATCTTATCTTCAGAGCAAGGCTACAGTCTGACAGCCCTTCGGGCCTAAAGGGACAAAAGCCTTGCTCAAAAAGCATGGACCGAAAGAACAAAGTCAGACCTCTCTCCCTCCATCTCCGGTCCCCTCAAGGACGGAACCATTCCATTCTTCCTTCATTCCATCCCAATCGATTTGAATCGAAGAGCCTAACGCATAGTTGACGCTCTTAATTTCGAAATTCAGGATGAGAGCAATCGCGACCTCAAGCAAAATTAAATCCAAGACAAAATTAAAGGAAAGGCACGCTTTCGATGCCCAAGCGTTTCTCGATCATGTGATTTGCGGTGTGGCCTGGGAAAGCGCTCGAGTCCGAACGGAATTCGGGGGACTCCCCCGACTTTTAGAACTGGTCTTCCCTATCACCCAACACTTATCATCTAAACCCTCCGCGTCCCAGCGCCTCCGCGGTGAATATCGTTAGATGCACTCTTGTCCAAATTAGCTTTTTAAAATGAAAGGGGTTGAGCCATCACGTATGATGGATTCGCAGTCCGGAAGATTGCAAATTCACATTCGGAGGCTCAACCGTGAACACATTTTGCAGCATTTTCAGTCAACTTCT